>JBGOYM010000216.1:0-3435 GCA_041479675.1 Candidatus Methanoperedens sp. | reverse complement strand
TTCATTAACGTTTTGAGGGATGGAACAGGGGACGCTATTAAAGAGTTTCACCGCCATACGCTTTTGATAGGTGCAATGCATTTTATGGATTTGTATAATATGGATCTTAAGAGAATAGAACGGTGCGGCGTCCATTATGCAACTCCCGATGGAAGGATTATTCCCTTCTGCGCATATAACACGATCCACAGGGTAGAGGTAGAAAAGAAGTTTTCAACACCATTGATAAACTGAACATCTCCTGCGTTGAAGAAGTAGCAGCCTTTGATAAATTCATAGAATTTATGGATGTTACCCTGCATCAAGCATAAGCTGCTCACCTGGTTAATTTTTTCGCAAGCGCAAGAGGTCATGTGGACTGCATGGAGATAGTAAAAGACAGCTTGAAACCATATTATGACATGCAGCCTCAAAGCATACTTTAAATTAACTGAAATCAATGAAGGTATGATGAAGATAGCAAAAAGCAAGAGTATTGACCACCCACATGTTAACAGGGAATACAATTTGCCTCCACAAAAGCAGAGGCAGGTGCGCGCCGCTATTGGAAGTGATATGGCAGGCATTTCAAAAATGCTTGATATACTCTCAGACCCTGTTCGCCTGCACATCATGTTCGCTCTGGCAGTGCAGGAACTATGTGTCTGTGTGCTTGTGGCGATCACGGATTATAAGTACTCTGCGCTATCATATCATCTCAAATTATTGAAAGAAATGGAACTTGTTGATTCAAGGCGTGAAGGTAACTTTTTGCTGTACAGGCTGACCGAACATGGCAGAGCTGTGCTGGATATGATTACCAACTTTTTAGAGACTACCAGGGAAGTGCATAAGTAGAAGAATATGTCTACAAACCGTTATCTTTATGCTTTAGTATTTCAAATATAATTGTAATATGCTTTATGATGCAATGATGAGTGGGCTTTTAAGCGTGTACGATTACCTTTCTTTACATGTACTGACTTGCTTGGTTCCGGCTTTTTTTATTGCAGGCGCAATTGCAGTGTTTATTTCCAAGCAATCGGTGATAAAATACTTCAGCAGCAAGACTAAAAAAATCGTTTCATACGGCATTGCATCGGTATCGGGCACCGTGCTTGCGGTCTGTAGCTGCACTATTTTGCCGCTTTTCGCCGGAATCTATAAGCGGGGAGCAGGTATTGGACCCGCCACCACCTTTTTGTACTCCGGTCCAGCCATCAATATACTGGCAATTATATACACAGCACAGATACTTGGATTTGATCTTGGTGCAGCAAGAGCTTTCATGGCGATCATCATGTCAATCCTCATCGGGCTGATCATGGCGTTTCTATTCAAGGGTCCTGACATAAACAATAAAACAACGACACAGTTTGAAATAAATGAAGAGCGCAGCCGTCCCCAATGGGTTGTGCTGCTGTTTTTTGTATTCCTGGTCTTAATGTTGATCGTCGGCACCACAAAATTGAGTCTGGCAATAAGGGTGAGCACAATAGTCCTCTTATTACTTGGAGTAATAGTCCTGCTAAAATATCATTTTTCAGGTGATGAGGTCAGGGACTGGGGAAATGAAACTTGGGACCTGACAAAGAAGATATTCCCCGTGTTGATAATCGGGACATTTGCTGTTGGAGTCATTGCTTATTATCTCCCGCCAGAGACTTTCAGGGCGTTTTTCGGCGGGAACTCCCTGCTCTCATGCTTTACAGCATCCATAATCGGAGCACTGTTTTATATGCCGACGCTGCTTGAGGTCCCGATCATCGGCACGACCCTTGGATATTCAACAGGGGTCATGGGAGGCGGACCTGCACTTTCACTGCTCTTATCAGGACCTTCGGTAAGCCTGCCAAGTATGCTCGTACTGCAGAGAATCATGGGTACAAGCAGGACTGCAGTATATATCTTGCTGGTTGTATTATTTTCGACAATTGCGGGGTTTGCATACGGAAATTTGGTGGGATAATGACAGGAAAAGTGATGGAATTCAAAAAGAGATATTCAGAGATTACCAGCAGGTATGAACTTCTGAACCTGGAAGAGGAAATCAAGGGGTTTATGGAATCTGAAACATTTAAAACGATTCCAGATGTGGAGAAGGACGCACTCGATGACCTTCTCATGAAGGTGATTAAAAAAAAAGAGTACCGCAGTGGGTGTAACCCTTGGAGGTTGAAACATTAGATAAATGATTTTTAGAGGTGATCTGTATGGGAAAGACCTGTTGTCCATCAGGCGCCACTGAAGTAACAATGGTGAATGTGGGAGGCGTTAAAGTAGGTCTGATAGCCAGGGGCGAGATATTTAAAAAGCTCTATGAATCAGGGAAAAAGCCTGAGGATGTTGAAATGGAGGAACTGGTAAAGGAGTTTTCAATCTACAATTATATACCTTCCGCGGCTCAGAATGACTATGGAGAGGCATTATTGAAAGAGTATACAAAATATTATAAGGAGAAAGTGAAATGAAAATCGAAATCTTAGGAACTGGATGTTCGAAATGTAAGACATTGATACAACTTGCACAGGAGACTGTAAATGAACTCGGTATTTCTGCAGAGATCGTCAAAGTTTATAATATCGATGAAATCATGAAATATGATGTGATGATGACGCCTGCACTTGCTATTGACAAAGAAATAAAATCTGCAGGCAGGATCCCGTCGAAAGATGAAATAAAAAAATGGATCAATGAGAAGAAATAATCAGGTGAAACGTTGTTGAAAATGTAAATCAATAGCTCCATGAATGATATTCAAAGTAAGGATATTTTTAAATCCACCATCGGGCTGTAGTTGTGGGAATTCTCAACAAGATAGTACTCTGATCCGTTGCTTTGTATTTGTAAACAATTTGAAATCCCAATTTGGAGATGAAGTTGATATTGATACATTATCCCTCAAATCAAATGAACTGGATAAATGTCCTGTAATTTCTGAACTTAAAGCCAGGAAAAAGTTGAAAAGTCCTGTTGTACTGGTAAATGATGTCATAAAATCGATAGGAAGATATCCTGATAAAGAGGAAATTAGAAAATGGAAACCTGAAGAAAAGGATTCCTGAAAGCGATATATGAATGGCTTACACAGAATTGATTTTATCTTTTTTTGTTCGTAAGCGCTTCAAAGCCGGTAACAACATCCAGCAATTCCATGGTAATAGAATCCTGCCGCAGGTTGTTGTACTGAATATGCAGCTCATTCAATCTCTCCTCTATGTTCTTCTCTGCTTTTTGCATTGAAGCAAGCCTGCTTGCATTCTCGCTTGCAAGAGACTCAATAAGCGCGCGATAGAGGGAAATAAACAGATACTGGCGGATAAGGGATGAAAAAAGATCATTCCAGTCCATGGTAAATGTAGGGATCGAACGCGATTCACACTTTCTCTTAGCCAGGCCCTGGAACCATTCCTTATCAAGCGGCAGAAGGTACAGCATATGGGGATGATAGGATGA
>JBGOYM010000215.1:0-3446 GCA_041479675.1 Candidatus Methanoperedens sp. | reverse complement strand
GTAATTATAGCAGATGCAAGGAACACCTGGTAATCATCGCCTGAAATCAGACCATAATTCAACCCCTCTTTTGACAGAATAAAAGAGAACTCGCCGATCTGGGCTAGCGCTACACCTACAAGCACCCCGATCCTCATAGGATAGCCTATAACAACAGGAACAACCGTTCCTACTGCGAACTTGATTACCAGGATCCCTGCCACCCCGATAAGTATGATCCATGGGTCGCGAAGCACGGAACCAACATCCAGAAGCATCCCTATCGAAACAAAAAAAAGTATACTGAATATATCTTTTAGCGGCAGTATCTCGCTGAAAGCCTGATGCCCGTACTCGGATTCTGAGATGATAAGTCCAGCAAGAAATGCCCCAAGAGCAAGTGAAATACCAACAAGTGAGGTAAGATAGGCAGTGCCGAAGCATATCACAACTATGCTTAACAGGAACAGCTCCCTGCTATGCGTCTGGACAACCCGGTACAGAATAAAAGGAACTAATGAACGAGAAGTCACGATAACAAGGACCATAAACGCAAAAACCAGAAAAACATTCAACACGACCTCAAGGGCAGAAAAGTCGGATTTTCCACCAAGCACCGGCATAAGCAGCACTATAACAACAACGCTCAGGTCCTGGAAGATCAGGATAGCGGTGGTAAGCCTGCCTTGAGGAGAATCTATCTCTCCGCGGTCAGAGAGCACCTTCATTACAATGACGGTACTGCTCATCGCTATAAGTAAACCCACGAACACACCCTGGGATACGGATGCTCCAAGACCAATTCCTATCAACGATACAAAAGCAGTGGTCAAAAAAACCTGGAGAAAACCAACCAGGAACATTTTTCGATTCATCCTGAGAAGCTCATTAAGCGAGAATTCTACTCCGATCAAGAACAACAACAATATTATTCCTACCTCAGCCAGCACCTCGATAGACGCGACATCCTTAGCAGCCCCAAGCACAGATGGGCCCAGCAGCACACCTGCTATCAGATAACCCACTATAGGCGCTATACGAAGATGATAAAACAAAAAAGTAATACCGATAGCAACGCCAAAAATAATTACAAAATCCCTCAGGAAACCAGGTTCTGCCATATTGACTATACTAATTTGGTTTTATAGATATAAATAATACTCATGCAGTAGGTAAAGTTGGGGATATAATGATATGTAGCGATTTTAATAAAAAGAGATGTGATGGAAAGTATCCATCATTATTCTCTTCTTCTCACTATCATATATCCGGTGAACAGTATCCCAATAGCCATTGCAACTGTAAATCCCGGTGTTTTCTCCGTAGATTCCGTGCTAACCGTTTCTACTGGTGTCGCAGTCTTTACAGGGGTTTGAACCGGGGTTGCCTTTGTGCCTGAGAGCTTTGTTTCATCCGCGTGGCATACTGCACAATTCAATCCAGTCGTTGATGTAAGCTTCCCTATCTTGCTAAAAGCATGGAGCTTGTCTATCTCATGGCATCTTACGCACTGGGGCACTACTACCTTTCCATTTTCCTCATGACATCCCTTGCAGTCCACCTTTGTGGAATGTATAACGTGAGCAACTTCTGCTCCAACGGCATTAGATGTCCCCTTGTGGCAGTTGTAGCATCCTGTCTTATTATCCACGGCACCGTGGATCGTCGCAACGCTCGAAGCGGGATGGCAATCCTGGCATATGAGTATCATTTCGGGTGATTTGATGGGTTTAACGATGGCTGGCGGAGTCTTATGGCATTTTATGCATGAAGCGTCCTTCCCATGTACTTCCACAAGGTCAGTGTGGCAGTGGGAGCAAACCGCATCGCTCATAAGGTTATTGTGTATCTGAGTTATGGTCTTATGGCAGTACGCGCATGTCTGTGTTGCAACTTTCCCGCTATGTACCTGATGGATCGGACCGTCATGGCATTTTGTGCATACCGGGACCGATACTGATTCCTTGCCCCCGTGGCAGTTCACGCAGTCCACTGATATTTTGGCATGTATGATGTGCGGAGTGTCAGCATGGCATTTCTTACAATCCACATCCTTTGCAGTAAGGGAAGATGCCTGGAAATTTTCTTCTGCTGCATTCGCTACCATCGTGGCAAAAACTGCCATGATAATCAATAAGATCATGATTCTTAGTTTTTTCATACCATTTACCCCGTTTTTATATTTGTAATATTCAACAGTGTATATTATTCTTTCGTTTTCATCCCGCATGTGTGTAGTCCCGAAGGCTTGGATTCGATATGAGATGAAAAGAACAATAATCCTATATATTCCACCTGCCCATTACAGGCGTGAGGTATAATATTGGATATTATTGGCGGACCGGCTTCACAGTTGCTCGCAGGAAGAGTTTCCAATATTTTAAAAAATAACCTGCTGGTAAGTGATTTCAAGAAATTTCCTGATGGTGAGCTTTATACTCGTGTTCTGGACGATTTTTCAGGTGATGACGTTACGATAATTCAGAGCACCGTAACAGATTCCGATTTTGTCTCGCTTCTGCAGCTTATCGATGCATGCAGTGATGTTGCAAGGATCAATGTTGTCATTCCTTACATGGGTTATGCGAGACAGGATAAACGTTTCAAACCTGGAGAACCGATAAGCGCCCGGGCGATCGCTGGAGCGATAAAAGCGGATACCGTTTATACCGTAAACATCCATGATGAGAGCATACTTGGGCATTTTGATGCAAAGGCGGTCAATCTTGATTCCACCCCTGTCATTGGAAAATACATAAAGAACATGAAGCTTAAGGATCCATTGATAATTTCTCCAGACGACGGTGCCATAGGTCTTGCCAGGAACGCATCAAAGGACCTGGGCATAGATTACGATTTCCTTGAGAAGACGCGCCATACTGGAGAGAGCGTGTCAATAAAGCACAAAACTGTGGCAGTAAAGGGCAGGGACGTGATAATCCTGGATGATATTATCTCGACAGGCGGGACGATGGCCGAGACCATTGCTTTGCTGAAAAGTCAGGGAGCGCATGAGGTCTATGTGGCTTGTGTGCATCCTGTGCTTTCCAATAATGCAACCCTGAAATTATTCAGGGCAGGTGTGAAGGAGATCATCGCAACGGATACAATTGATAAGGGTGTAAGCGTGGTGAGCGTAGCGCCTGTGATAGCGGATGCAATAAGGAATATTTAATTTGCAATGCTTACTTCGTTTTATGGCTTATCATAAGCAGTGATGCTTCAAATTCTTTATTCATCTGCTTCAGATCGTAGCTTTCTTTGCGTTGTTCCGCTATTTGCTGGATGTCAGTTTCGTCCATAATTACCACTCATTATGATTATAATTATATATAAATACTTTTTTCAATTCTTGTCATTTGTCTTCTTGCAGCTATTCTGATCGGCGCTGCCCTCAAAAAAAAGGTGCCAAAGTTAGATATCTATAAATCAGATAAAGGTAATTACTGTAACCATGAAGTGGGCAT
>JBGOYM010000214.1:0-3451 GCA_041479675.1 Candidatus Methanoperedens sp. | reverse complement strand
TTGTTACCCTCTCGACCTACTTTTATATAGGTACAAGAATGCTTAATTATTCTCGCAAGGATGTTGTATATACGAACGCGGATGAACGCAGATTAAATGCTTCGTTTCAATAAAATATGGTGTGAATTAAATAATTTTACACTGTAATTATCTGTGGTTTGTTTTTCATAAGTTTAGCGGAAGACTATAATTCGTGAACTTTAAGTAATGTAAAAGCTTAACAGCATTAGCAAGGAGTGAACTTGTAGTCATGAACCTTAGAAAAACCGGATTTTCTACACGTGCGATCCATGCAGGTGAGAAGAAAACAGAGATCGGAGCTATGGTACCCCCAATATATCAGACCGCGCCTTTTGTATTCAAAGACGCAGCCCACGGGGCAAGGTTGATGAGCGGGAAAGAAAAAGGTTATGTCTATTCCCGCGGTCTGAATCCTACCACTGAGGTGCTTGAGGAAAAGATAGCTGATCTTGAGGGTGGAGAGGCTGCACTGGCGCAGGCATCTGGAATGGCAGCCATCAGCGCGGCGGTATTAGCCTCGGTGAAAGCTGGCGACCATGTTATCGCAGATGAAGTAATATATGGAAGCACATACGACCTTTTCGTTGACCTCGCAAAATTCGGGGTAAAGGTGAGTTTTGTGGATACCTCTGACCTTAACAGCGTTGAAAATGCATTTATGGCGGATACAAAGCTTGTGTTCTTTGAGACCCCCGCAAATCCGACCATGAAATTGACAGATATAAAAGCGGTGTCTGATATCGCACATGAGAAAGGGTCACAGGTTGTGGTGGACAATACCTTCATGACCCCTTATTTCCAGCGACCCCTATCACTCGGCGCAGATGTGGTGGTGCACAGTGCCACAAAATACCTGAATGGTCACGGGGACACGATAGGCGGCATTGTGGTGGGCACATCTTCGTTCATAAGCTCAACAAGGCACACTGCAAAGAACATTGGAGGAGCATTAAGTCCCTTTAACGCCTGGCTTATAATCAGGGGGATGAAGACGCTTGCGTTAAGGGTGGACAGGCATAATTCAAATGCAATGGATGTTGCCAGGTTCCTTGAGGGTCATGAGAAGATTGAACGTGTGCTTTATCCCGGACTTTCGAGCTTCCCGCAAAAAGACATTGCAGGAAAGCAGATGAAGGGCAATGGAGGAATGATAGCTTTTGTTCTTAAAAATGCAAGAGATGTCCCTTTATTCCTGAATGCCCTGAAGCTGTGTACCCTTGCAGTGAGCCTTGGTGAGACAGCGACTCTGGTCCAGCATCCTGCGTCAATGACCCATGCCGTCATCCCGCGGGAGAACAGGTTAAAATATGGTATTCCGGATGAACTTGTGCGCATGTCTGTGGGGCTTGAGGATGTCGAAGATATAATTGCAGATGTAAAACAGGCTCTGGAATATATATAAAGGGTCAGATATCTCATTTGATTCTAAAGTCTCCATCTTGACTCAAGTGTGTTGTTTTAAAAACTTATCTACCTCCGACCGGACTTTCTCCTCCTGTTCTATCAACAAGTGACCACCGCATTCCAGTCCGATAAATTTCGCACCTGGTATGTTTTGGGTAGTGTATTGGGCACTGATAAATGTATTATACGGGTCGTCGGAGGCGCTAATTATCAGCGTCGGCACAGTAATGCGCTCTAAGGGATAGCGATCGAGTGAGGAGTATGGCAATAGAAAGATCGATCGGTTGGCTTTTATCGCCAGCCAGAGGGTAATATCTGACGAGAAGATCAATTGACACCTAAGGTTTGAACCTGGGGTCTGGGATGTGGACTTGGTCTGAGGCGCATATGTGGCGGGCACCAACAGCACCAGCGCCGAAGACCGATCAGGATAGCGCAAAGCAAATTGCATAGATGAAGGGACCCCAGCAGACATGCCCACAATGGCCACCCTGCGGATGGTCAGCGCGTCAAGAAGGCATATGTACGCATCAGCCTGTGCATCTGCAGAAGCATTGGCCGGGAGAGGGGTGCGAAGATAGCCAAAGCGCGACGGGACAATAAAGCGGAATCCATCACCAACAAATGAACGTGCTATTTCAAGGCCTTGGTCGTACCCACTTAACTTTTATTGCTTTTTACTTGTCAATTGTGTCAAAAATTTCCGAGCCTGTTCTTCACCATAACTCATCATATAGTGCATGAATGGCGGACTGCGATCCAGCTTCGATGCAAGATCCAGATCCTCTTTAAGCATCTCAATCCATCTCACGTTGATGTGCTTATATTTGCTACTTGGAAGGTATCCGGCTTCTACCCATTTATTGACGTTATCTATAAAATCTATTTCCTGATATAGCGAAAGGTTGCCAGCAAGTTCGTTGCGCCTATCCTCTATTCCTCTTATTGATTTTGGCTCATGATGCCGTTTTTGCGGATTTATATGTATTATCCATATCTCATCGGGCTTTTCATGGATATTCTCATCCTCTATAAAACTCCGTATAGGCGGATTCTGTGAAAATAAGCCATCCCAGTACACCTTTCCATCGATCTTCACTGCCCTTAAGAAAGTCGGTATCGCAGCTGACGCAAGAATTGCATCAGCACTAACCTCAATATTCTCAAAAACCTTGAATTCACCAGAAAGAACATCAACAGCCGCAACAAACAAATCCGGACTTGATGGCCCTATAAGTGCTCCGATTTTATCAAAATCAACATACTTTTCAAGAATGCTCCTTATACGCTCCTGTGCCCAGGGAGGGTAATGATACGGGTTGACTGTGGGCATAGGGATAACACCATGCAACCGGGATGTCCAAACAACCCATTCGTTCAAAAGCATATCCTCAAATGAACTCGCCGAAATCTCTGTCCAGAAAGAATCCAGAAGCTTGATCGCCTTATCCCTATCATTCGTTAACAAGCCATACCAGGCAAGTAGAGCGCAGATGGCACCACCCGAAGTGCCACTTAAAGCCACAATATCATACTTTTCTTTCTTTTCGTTTAGAATTCTTTTCAATACACCTGCAGTGAAAGCTGTATGGCTTCCACCACCCTGACATGCTATAGCAACGCGTCTGCTTCCATTGTTTTCATCCGTTACCATAATTTATTAGCCCCTTACTTCGATATATGTTACTTCCATTTTTAAATATTTTCTGGATTTACCGCAATTTCGATTATTTCAATACCCAGTTCTTTGCAGGTTTTGCAGATGATGCCTTCAGTGATCATTGCAACATCTCCGGTCAGTATCTTTCCCCTGTATTTGGGGGCGAACACCATATGATCCGTAAGCATCGATACCGCATATATAAATTCACGGCAAGCGGGACGAAAGTATTCTTTCAATGCACTATCTTCGTAATATCCATCTCAAGTATATCTTCCGCCCCAAGTGCCTTGAGCTTGGGTATGAGCGTGTTTATCTCACTCTTGCTCACCACGGTCTCCACTGCATAATAATCTGATTTGTACA
>JBGOYM010000213.1:0-3519 GCA_041479675.1 Candidatus Methanoperedens sp. | reverse complement strand
TGGCAACATCGCTCTGTGATTCCCTGAAGCCTACGAAATGACGCACTGCATCGATTATGGCTTCACTTTTGTTCTTATAAAACCCCTTCTTGACCAGGTCGTTGATGTTTTTCAGTAATAAAGATGGCATTCGTATTTGTACTACATTTGTTGTCATACATTCAACATATGAATTTGATGTATAAATACATATTGAATTTATTCATTACCTAGATTCTTGGGACAAAATATATATTTTATTAGGGAAAGCGATGAATATTGACAGGATTAACAGGATTGACAGGATACGTATTAACTTTTTAATCCTGTCCGATTAAATTTTTCGACAGATACTGATCATTTTCAACCAGAATACGCTTAAAATCCCTGTGATCAGAACTATCATTATATCTTCAATATGCAATACTGAAAAATGGAACAGGTCTCTTAAGAAAGGTACATACAGTACTGCAGCAAGAGAAAACAACGCCCCGCCTGAAACAAGCCAGAGAGCCCTGTTTTCTGTATTGATCGTTTTTATGATATCCTGTTCCCACGAAAGATTTGCAGCGATAAGCGTAATATTGGCGATCACGAGAGTGGTGAATGTAAGAGTACGGGCTTCTGTTTCTCCCCTCCCAAGAGATAGAGCCGCCAGAAACACGATAATTACCGCAATAAGCACACTTGTGCCCTGAAGCAGGCTTGAAAGCATGTTCTTTCTGCCGAACAGCTTTTCCTTCAGATCCCTTGGAGGTCTTTGCATTATGTTCTTCTCCTCAGGTTCAGCCTCAAAAACAACAGAACAGGCAGGATCGATTATCAGCTCAAGGAATGCAATATGCGCCGGAAGGAGTATCAATGGAAACCCGAATAACAAAGGGAACATCGCCAGTCCCGCTATTGGCACATGAACTGAGAAGATATAGGATATCGCTTTCTTCAGGTTATCGAATATCCTCCGTCCCATCCTGACCGCAGCCACGATGGATGAAAAATCGTCATTCAAAAGGACAATTGATGAAGACTCCCGCGCAACATCAGTGCCCCGTTCACCCATTGCAATGCCGATATGGGCAGCTTTCAAAGCCGGGGCATCATTGACCCCGTCGCCTGTCATCGCAACGACTTCCCCATTTGATTTTAATGCATTTATGATTGCCAGTTTTTGTTCGGGCACGATGCGGGCGAAAATATTTGTGGTGCTTACCTTCTGCGCCAGTTCTGTATCGCTCATCCGGGCAAGCTCGGGTCCTGTCAGGTACATGTCCGGGTCTTTCAACCCGATCTGCCTCGCTATGTGCTGCGCTGTCCCCGGGAAGTCGCCTGTTATCATAATTACCCTAATCCCAGCTGAGTAACATTCCGACAGTGCTTCGGGAACACCCGGACGGACCGGGTCAATAAAACCGAGCAGACCGATGAATTCAAATTCATAATCGTGCTGCTTATCAGGGAGAGGCTCATCCTTGAAAATGGATTTTGCTACGCCAAGAACCCTCAAACCCTTATCAGCCATATTTTTTACATGGGTGAGCAGTTCGTCCTTCTTCATCTCATCCAGATGACAAAGATCTATTACAGCTTCAGGTGAGCCTTTTGCCGCGATCACATGCCTCCTCCTGTCATAAGATTCCCACACATTTGAAAGTGCCAGCAGGTTTTTTGAAAGTGGATATTCCCGTGCAAGTTCCCAGTTCTGGTGTATGTGTTCTGTGTCAGTTAAAAATCTTTCAGTGCCATTTTTGATCTCCTTTTCCACAGGGTCGAACGGGTCTTTCTGGCTTGCAAGATAACTGAACTCAAGCAATTCATGGAACTTTTCCGGAAGCGGCAGATCCCCATTCTTATCTGTGTCATAATATTCTCCACCTGCAAAAAGAGTGCTCAATATCATCCTGTTCATTGTGAGCGTCCCTGTTTTGTCCAGGCACAATGCAGTTGCAGACCCCAGCGTCTCAACTGCATGCATGCGCCTTGTCAGAACCCTTCTTTTTGATATGCGCCATGCGCCCATGCTGAGGAATATCACAAGGACCACAGAGAACTCTTCAGGCAGCAATGCCATGCTAAGGCTCAGTCCTGCCAGCAGCCCGTCCAGCCATTCGCCCCTCATGCCAAAAACCATAACGACAAGAATGCAGAGGATCGATCCCGCTATCGCAAAATTCCGGACAAGTTCTGTTGTTTCTTTCCTGAGCAGGGTATCTTCCTGTTCAATACCCCGCAGAGCTCTGCCGATCTTACCCATCTGTGTGCGGATGCCTGTGGATGTGATCTTTGCCATGCCATGCCCCTGAACTACCAGCGTTCCTGAATAGACGAAAGGCAGATCATCCCCGCCAGGCTGCACTTGCGCGATTTTTCCATCCCAATGTGATTTCCTGACAGCAAGTGATTCCCCGGTAAGCAGTGATTCGTCAACCATGAGATTTGAACAAAACAGCACTACCCCATCAGCCGGGATGCGATCGCCTTCTCTCAATATCAAAATGTCATCCCTTACTACATCCCGTCCAGGAATTCTTTTTTGCTTTCCATCCCTGATAACAAGCGCCCTCGGGCTTGAGAGGTTCTTCAATGCTTCAAGCGCCTGCTCGGTCTTTCTTTCCTGATAAAAAGTTATTCCGGCAACTACGAATACAAAAAAGAGCAGCATCATGGCATCGGTTTCTTCACCAAGAAGAAGATATATGAGACCTGCTCCCAGCAGGAACAAAAGCATCGGTTCACGTAGGACGTTCCACAGGATGGCGAATAGGCTCTGTTTTTCTTGTGACGGCAGTTCGTTATAACCTTCCACCTTCAATATTCTGGCAACATCTTCATCCGAAAGCCCGGTTATACTTTCAAGATCAAATTTTTGTTCCATATTTTATCTTATAGAATAATTTGTCAATTTTTCATGCCTCATTTAGCAAGATATTATTTAAAAACAATCATTTTGTACATATTGCTGATTATTCCAAACACGAAAGGATCAAGATCGGAAAAAGTATATACTATCTGGTACCAAAATCTAACTGAGTGATAAACAAAATGAAATTGAAAATAGCTATAATTCTTATTCTAGCAGCAGTGCTATTAGCAGGATGCGTAAGCAAACAGCCTGCAGAAGTACAGCCTACAACAACCGTGCAGCCCTCGAAAGTCATTGAGACTGTAACCTTGAACGGTGCAGGAGCAACATTCCCCTATCCCCTTATATCAAAATGGAGTTCTGAATATTACAAGATAAAGCAGAATGTCCAGATCAATTACCAGAGTGTGGGAAGCGGAGCGGGGATAAAGCAAATAACCGCAAGAACAGTAGACTTTGGCGCAAGTGATGCACCTCTCACGGAGCAGGAGTATGCAAATGTTTCAGGTCTCCTGCAAATACCCGAATCCATAGGTGCCGTCGTCGTAGCATATAACCTTCCCGGGATACAAAAGGCAGTTAAACTGAGCAGCGATGTGATATCAGATATTTTCCTTGGGAAAATCACAAAATGGAACGATCCGAAGATCGTCTCACTTAACCCTGGCATCCAGTTCCCT
>JBGOYM010000212.1:0-3537 GCA_041479675.1 Candidatus Methanoperedens sp. | reverse complement strand
TCAATTATCCGTTTGGTATGACTCGATGTAGTTTTATCAATTGTTGGAGTTGATCGCTCATTCGGGGCTATATTTGTTTTTTTCTGCTTTGAGTCTTGTTTTTCACTTTCACTCCTTGAATTCTCTTGAACAGCCTCTGCATCAGAATCTGATTCCTGAGTGGCGTCTTCAGCCACCCGATCCAGCGCATTCATGATTTGTCCCGCAAGTTCATCTAAATTTTTTTGGACTATCCTGGAATCAAATGAATCAAATCGTAATTCACGCCAGTCTGTCCAATTGTGCTCTTTAATTTTCACCGCAATTGTATCAGAGGAACCTTTTGATTCATCATCCATTTGTTTGCAACCTACATAATAAACAGGAAGAATAAGGTCGTCGCGTTTTAGTTCCTTTTCACGTCCAATGAAGCGTTCCACTTCATCTCTGCAGTATTCGCTTTTGAAAAAGCGCGGAGTTATAATAGGAATAAGGAAAGTAACCTCATCAAGAGAGTTTTGAATACGCTTCTTCCAATTTTGCCCCCATTTGATATCATCTCTGTCCTGGAATATCTGGAACTCCTCCCCTGTTACCAGTTCTACAGCATCGCTCAGGTGTTCACGGAACTTAGTAATACCACCTTTCAGTTTCATATCATCCTGTCGGGCGTAGCTCATAAATGCTATTGGCGGTCGTTTGCTCATATTCTGCCCTTTCTGCCAATGCTTTTTATTTTCCGATACCAGTCCATTTAACATCCTTTCATAGATTTTCTCAATTGAAATAATTATCCTTCTTACTTGCGCTCATTATATGATATATTTTATTGATTGTCCATTAAAATTGTTTTCCTCATAGAAAAATTACTTATCCCTGCATGTAAACTAAGCACCGGATGAAACTCTGTGAATTTGATTATTATCTCCCGAAAGAACTGATCGCCCAGTCCCCCATTGAACCCAGGGATGCATCAAGGTTAATGGTGGTCGGAAAAGATATCAGGCACAGGTATTTCAGGGACATCACCGATCATCTTGAAAAAGGTGATACCCTTGTGCTGAACGATTCCCGTGTCATCCCTGCAAAACTCAAGGGGAAAAAAAGCACGGGCGGGCATGTGGAAGCTCTTGTGGTCTCGAAAGCGGGCGCAGGATACGAGTGCCTCATACAGGGCAAGAACATAAAGGAAGGGACAATGCTTTATTTCGGGGAACTTGAAGCCACAGTCCTTGAAGTTAAAAGGGACGACATGGGCGCCAGGTACATGGTGGAGTTCAACTGCAACGGGAACCTGAACGACATCCTCGAAAAAGTAGGTGAAGCGCCGCTGCCGCCATATATCAAGCAAAAACTGGAGGACAGGGAACGCTATCAGACCGTATATGCAAGGGAGAAGGGCTCGATCGCGGCGCACACCGCTGGTCTTCATTTTACGGGCGCGCTGCTCGACAGTATAAGAAAAAAAGGCGTCAATGTGGCATATGTCACGCTTCACGTAAGCCCGGGAACGTTCACGCCGGTAAAAGCCGAGAACATAGAAGAGCATATCATGGAACCTGAGTATGTTTCTGTCAGCCAGGAAAACGCGGATATTATCAATAAGACGGAAGGAAAGCTCATAGCAGCCGGAACGACCACGGCAAAAGCGCTTGAAAGCTCATGCGTGGACGGAAGGATCACAGTAAAGGAAGATTTCAGCCGGCTTTTCATATATCCGCCTTACAGGTTCAGATCAAGGATCGATGCATTGATCACAAACTTCCATCTGCCGAAATCCACTCTTCTTATGTTAGTAAGCGCATTTGCTGGAAGGGAAAGGCTTCTGACCGCATATTCGGAAGCCATATCGAATTCATACAGGTTTTACAGCTTCGGCGATGCGATGCTTGTTTTCAGATAGGGGATCATGTTCGAACTTATCCACACAGATAAAAATACAGGAGCAAGGGTTGGAAAACTCAGGACTAACCACGGGATAATAGATACGCCGGCGTTCATGCCTGTGGCGACAAAAGGCACTGTTAAGACCATCACTCCTGAAGAGCTGCGTGAAATGGGCACGCAGGTGCTCATCAGCAATGCATTTCATCTTTTACTTGCTCCAGGCATGGAGGTCGTAAGGAGAAGCGGAGGGCTTCATAAATTCATGCACTGGGAGAGGGCGATATTCACGGACAGCGGGGGTTTCCAGATGATACGCAAGGATTTCCCTTTCAAGATCACTGATGAGGGATTTATATACAAGAATCCGCGCGATGGGAAAAAGTATTCCTATACGCCTGAGTCCTGTCTTGAAAACCAGAAAATTATTGGCTCTGACGTTGCCATGATACTTGATGAATGCCCGGCGTATGGCAGCGATTACAATGCATTGGAAGCCTCAACCGGAAGAACGATAAGGTGGGCGGCAAGGGCAAAGAATATAGAACAGAACAACGGGCAGCTCTTTTTTGCGATACTGCAGGGCGGGACGTTCGCAGAATTACGCAGGTATTGCGCTCTTGAACTTGTAGAGATGGATTTTGACGGCTACGGGATAGGGGGTCTATCCATTGGCGAACCCAAGGAAATAATGAACGAGGTATTGAAGGCAAGCGTGCCGCTTGTGCCTGAAGGCAAGCCGCGCTATCTCATGGGCGTTGGTTCGCCTGTTGAACTTTTAACCGCGATTGAGTCAGGTGTAGATATTTTTGACAGCGCCTTCCCCACGCGAAACGCAAGGCACCAGACGCTGATGACATCAAAAGGAAATATAGACATAGCCCGGGCCAAATTCACTCTGGATCTTCTTCCCATCGATGAAAATTGCGATTGCTATACATGCAGGAACTATACAAGGGCGTATCTGCATCATCTTTTCAAGGAGTCTGAACTGCTTGCGCTGCGTTTAGCCTCGATCCATAACCTGCATTTCATGCAGTGGATAGTATGGGGTGCCAGGGAAGCGATACTGGAAGACAGGTTCGTGGAGTTCAAGAAAAGTGTTATCAATGGATTATTTACAAGTTCGGTGATCTAAAAAATTTCAGCTAAACAGTTTTAGGTAGATTTTTTATCCTAGTAATCCTGTTAATACTGCCAAAAGGTTCAGTCTATATAAGCAAGGAGGTAGTAGATATCAGTAGAGATGCTATCATTTCGAAAGTTTCATTACAAAGTGAATTGAGCCTGTGGCAAATTCGATAAAATTCTTTATTTTCTCATATTAAGCAAAACAAGCACTTATTTTCACAAAAAATTAAAGGCGAAGGCGCCGATTCGACAGGATAACAGGATCTACAGGATAATTTTTCTCCCGTCCTGTAAATCCTGTAAATCCTGTCTGAAAATTATAAATCACACCAAATTAATTTATGGAGCTTCCGCAAAACGCGATGCGCCGTCGTATCGCTTTGCGCGCCAGCGATGTGATGAAGAAATTAGCAACGAACTCAACGAACTCGATACGAACTCAAGACGACTGGAGTTCGTTCCAGTTCGTACAAGTTCGTTGTTGATGTTAGTGTTGATTTTAAGTTGGTCAGAACTTCATATATGAAATTTTTTGGGATTTGA
>JBGOYM010000211.1:0-3611 GCA_041479675.1 Candidatus Methanoperedens sp. | reverse complement strand
TCACAGGGTCTTGCGTTCATGCATGAAATGGTATATGCGACTGCGCCCCTGCGTCTTCCAGTGGTCATGGCTAACGCGAACCGAACCCTGGGCGGTCCTCCCGGAATATGGTGCGAGTATAATGATTCGATGGGGGTCCGTGACTCCGGTTGGCTCCAGGTATATGTAGAGGACAACCAGGAGGCGCTGGACATGATTATACAGGCATACAGGATAGCCGAGGATAAGCGCGTGCTGCTTCCCGTAATGCCCTGTCTTGACGGTTTTGTTCTCACGCATACTGTCGAACCGGTCGAGATACCTGAACAACAAGATGTGGATTCGTTCCTGCCGCCTTATGAGCCAGATGTTATACTTGACCCGGCAAGACCTGCAATGATAGGCACGTTCATGCCTGCTGAATATATTATGGAACTGCGAAGGCAGACGGCAGGTGCCGTGGAATCCGCAAAAAAGGTAATACAGGAAGTAAACGATGAGTTCGCTACGCGGTTTGGCAGGGATTACGGAGGGCTCATCGATACATATCAGATGGATGATGCAGAAGTTGCACTTGTCACTATGGGCACGGTCACGAGCACTTCGAGGCAGGTAGTTGATGAACTGCGGCAGGAGGGGAAAAAAGTGGGACTTATCAAACTTCGCTTCTTCAGGCCGTTCCCGTCAGAGGAATTGAAGAATATATTGAAAGATACCGGTGCAGTGGGCGTTGTGGACCGTTCTATCTCTTTTATAGGGGGAGGCCAGGCGTTCAATGAGGTGCGCTCGGCACTATATGGTCTCAGTATCCCTATTATAAATCATCTTGCGGGTCTGGGCGGAAGGGATGTTACTGAAATGCAGATAAAAAATATGTTCGAATTGACACTCAGTGCAGCGAAAGGTGAAAAAGTGAAAACTGTAAACTGGCATAATACACGGGGTGAGACCGTATGAGGATAAAGGACCTTCCGGACGATAACCTCTTTACTGCAGGGCATACGGCATGTCCGGGCTGCGGTGTGGCGCTTTCGATACGCAATGCGATAAGAATACTCGGAAAAGATACGTCTGTGTATGTCCCCGCAAGCTGCGCGGTCGTGTTTGGCAGCACATATCCCTACGGGGCATGGAAGGTGCCGTTCTTCCATACAGCATTTGAGAACACGGGTGCATGTTTGACCGGGATGCAGGCAGCTTTTGAGAAGAAAGGGAAAAAGGTGATCTCTGTCGGATTCGCTGGCGATGGCGGAACTTATGATATCGGTCTTCAGAGCATGTCAGGCGCTGCTGAGCGAAACGACAATGTGCTCTATATTTGTGTTGATAACGAGGCTTACATGAACACAGGTATCCAGCGAAGCGGCGGGACGCCCTTTGGCGCATGGACGACAACGACGCCAGTTGGCTCGAAGGTACAGGGGAACCGCACATTCAAGAAGAACCTGGGCGAGATAGTGGCAGCTCACGACATTCCCTATTATGCAACGCTGTCCATCGGTCATCCGCTGGATTTCATAAAGAAGGTGGAAAAAGCAAAGGATATCAAGGGATTCCGATTCCTGCATATGTTCACGCCCTGCGTCCCTGGCTGGAAGATCGACCCGGCAAAGACCATTGAGGTCACAAAGCGTGCTGTAGAGAGCGGAATGTGGACGCTGTATGAAGTCGAGAATGGAGAGAAAAGGATTACCTATAAGCCGGGGAAGATGAAATCTGTGAAGGATTACCTGATGATGCAGGGCAGGTTCCGCCACATGAGTGATGACGATATTAAGACGCTTCAGGGCTGGGTGTGCAAGAAATGGAATTTGAACTATAAGGAGAAGGGCACGCCTGAAATATGCGAAATAGAATTGCCCGAAGAGCACCACGCTGTCACGGAGGAACACAAGGAGATGCACGGACCTTGACGAAGAAAACAAAACCTATGCTCTATACTTTGAGCACATGTGTTCACTGTGCTGCTACAAAGCGGTTTTTAAAAGAACACAGAATCGAATACGATTATGTGGATGTTGATCTACTGGAGGGTAAGGAAAAAGATAAAATCCGGGATGAAGTTGTAAAAGTTAGCGGCGGGTTCAGGTTCCCTACGATAGTGGTGGGGAAAAAGGTGATAGTGGGTTTCTATGAGGATAAGCTGAAAGAGGCTCTGGGATTATGAGAAATCAGTTTCTATCAAAGGTAAATATGTCTCTCGAAAAACTCTTCACAGGCTCTGCAACCGCCAAAATTCTGGATGTCCTCTGGGAATACCAGGATATAGACCTAACACTTACCGACATAGCGGATGAGGCAGAAATCCATTACACAACTCTCATGAAGGCGCTGCCATTATTAGAAGAACTCGGTATGGTCACTATGATGCGGCAGGTAGGAAATGCCAAGCTGTATCAGATCAATAAGGATGATGCAGTTGTAAAAAGGTTCATAAAATTCCTGAACGAATTAAATCTGCGTCTTGCAGAGAGGGAAATTGCCAGGCAGGAAATGCCTGCCCTTCGGAAAGAAATGGTTATTGCCTGATAATCCATCTATTGAGTTACGGAGTGATGCTATGAGAACAGTAGAAGATATGTTTGCCGAGATGAAGAAGATCGCAGACGGGGAAGGCTACCAGTTCAACCTGGTTCAGAAAGACCTGGACGACATCATCCAGGGGATATGGGATAACGAGCACAGGTACGGCTACCCCTCATGCCCGTGCAGGATGGCAAGAGGAGTGCTGGCTGATGATATGGACATGATCTGTCCATGTAACTACAGGGACGCTGACATTGTGGAGTACGGATGCTGCCTGTGCACCCTTTATGTTAACGATGACTGGATAAGCGGGAAGAAGAAACATGACCCCATACCGGAGCGGCGACCGCAGGAGTATTATGAGAAAGGTTATCCGGCGATAATGGAACAAAAAGGAGCAGGAGGAAAAGAAATGGCGCAAATTTACAGGTGCACGGTATGCGGTTACCTCTGCGCGAGGGATGAACCGCCTGACCTCTGCCCAATTTGCAGGGCGAAGAAGGAGAGGTTCGAGAAGTTTGAGATGAAGTGAAGCGGTGCAAAGAAGAGATGAAAATAATATCTGATATGGTTGGTATGGAAGCGCAGGAGATGTACGTTTCGGTTATTGGGATAGATGGATATAGATTGAAATAATCTTAAAAACAGTGTATACAGGCCTCGTACTTAAGTCCGGGGTTATGGTAGATTGTAGTTACGTTTATACTCTTACCTATCCAATTTTTGAATATTTTCTATAAGTTCTTTGTATTGGTCTATATAGGGATTGTCTTCTTTATTCTCAAAGTTTTCCCATCTTTTTTTATCTTCCCACGGATATTTATCTTTTTCATGGACTTTTCCATAAAAACAATAAAATTTAATACCGTTATCTTCAAGTGTTTTGATTTTATTAAACCAAATATCATCTGCGCTCCAAAATCTAAAACTTACATAAAACCCGCCTTTCCCACCTTAAATCATAAATAGTTCAGAATGTTACTTCTGAATAGTATCTCACGATGCTGTTTTTCCTCATTTTCCTCTGATTATTAAAACGGGGTCAAGGGGTGAGCAATACCCTACCCTTCAAGGGTAGGGGATGCACGAACCCCTTGAAAGAGCAC
>JBGOYM010000210.1:0-3624 GCA_041479675.1 Candidatus Methanoperedens sp. | reverse complement strand
TTATCCATGTTGCCCTGCCCTTGAAAGAAGCTCTAATGCTCTTTCATTAATTTGGTCATGAGATTCCCGGACCTTAGTAGCTACAAGCGTGATACCGTATTCACCTTTTGACATATTGCCTCTTGCAGTCAGCATTTTTCCCAGCAGTTTCTTTTTCACTTCTTCTTCCACTGCATTCTGGGACATCGCTGCCTTTGCAATTTCTTTTGCCTGTTCAATTGTGATCCCACTAAGCGCCTGCGTCAGTTCGGCGTTCAGAACAAGTGTCATAGCACCAGTCCCATCATCGATAATGGCTTTGATCCTCATATCCAGTTTCTCCTCCACTTTGCCATGTACCCTGCACCTGCCCTTCTGGATGACGCGGGAGCATTCAGGACAGCGGGCTATCAACCCGGAACCCGGTCTCACAGAAAGAATGTTCCCTTCGATAACTACATCAAAAGCCCCTTCACTTTCAATGATATCCCTTATCATGACGTTCTTCGGCTCTTTGAACTCGATGCTTTTTTCAAGCTTCTTTACCTTGCTATTCTCGTTGATATGCAGTGTGGGGACGCCCAGGAATGAGCGCACATAGGCGTTTTTTACATCTATCGTGTTGCCAGCCACAAGTTCTGGCAGCAGTACCCATGAAGTGAAAGGAGCCTTTGTCTTATCATCTGCGCCAATTCCATTCAGTATATTCTTGCTTCCATCTTTTGTTATTATCTCACGTTGTTCAATGCTCAGAATAGTGAACGCAGCGTTCACATTAACGTCCCCATCCCTTAATTCAGCAAGTTTTTTATGCAAAATTTCCGGATTTATCGCAATTGTGGTATTGAGCTTTGTTACCTTTGATTTACTTCCGAAATTTATCTCAGGCCTGTCCTGCCAGTTCCTTACATAAGCCTGCGTAATATGGACAACATCGCCTGCATTGAGACCAAAATCGTGCCATGCAGTAAAACTTCGCGCAGCCGTCTCATCGCCCAGTATCCCAGAAAAAATAGTTTTTTCGATAGTATTGACGTTGATACTTTTTTTTGTGAGTTCCATTACCTGCGCAGTAAATTCAATATTGCGGTCGCCTATTTTTATGTGACCAAGCTTGCAAACTATGCTTTTGTCCGCTCCACCATATTTCTTGATAAGACTGCGTTTAGCTTCTTCAAGTGGTACCCTGAATTCAATAAGCTTCTTTAAATCCGCCAATATGCTGCTTTCCTCTATTTCGTTATCAAGCGCCCTTTTTATTTCATCAACATGGGGCGCAAATTCATCTTCCATAGAGCCTCCTTCAGACCAATGGATCAAGAGCTAATAGGGCTGGAATGGATAAAAAGCCATCGGATAAATTTACTTACCCATCTTCTTAAGCCCATCGATCAATGCATCATACCTCTGGCATATTCTCCTGATCACATCCATCTTTGCGTTCTTATGTGTGGGAATAAGGATATCAGCCCCTGTTCCGATCTCTTTCCCATCGCTTGATGTTCCGTAATCAGGCGCTATCCTCACACCGTCCGATGAGATCCCAAGGCGCAGGTCATTGACCATCTTTGATATCATTTCGGTATCAGGAGCCACTTTGCGGGTTATTGAATATGTCTTTTCGATGTACTCATCCTTCAGATCAGAAATATGCTCCATGCTTTCCCTTACCTTTCTGGGAGAGCCGTATTCAGCCAGGAGATTGATCGAATTTGTCAGTTCATCGAACGTGGTAGCAGAGACCTCGATGATCCTGCCATCAAAGTATTGACCGATCTTTTGCTGGTAGCCTTTCGAGATTACAAGCACTCCGAGTTCAGCCAACTGGTCGCGCTTTTCGTCAGTGGGAGAATACGGGTTCACAACTTGATACTCAGCTATACCGCACAGTCCCATCAGTGATTCGAACATGGGCGTGACGCCGATGCCCTGCTTCCCAAGCCACTTATCAAGTCCCATCTGCTGCTCCTTAGCAAGCTCAATTATCTTGCGCCTGATGGCTTCAGGGTCTCCTGAATCAAGATTGAAATACTCGGCAAACCGATGCGTCGTGGAAAGCAGCTTCGTCCTGCCCTGAGGCACTGCTGAAATGAAACCCCATTCCTCAAGTTCCCTGACATGGTCGTAAGCTGCGGCGCCCCTCCTGTCCACAAGGTCAGCCACGGTCAGAGGCTGGTGATATGCGATCATGGACAGCGTCCGCAGCACCGGAGCACGCAGTTCCTTTGGCGCAAGAGACCTGACCTTATCAGCATACTCAGGCATGACCTGCATTACGAACCTTCCTTCGATCTCTTTTATCTCAAGTGCAGAGCCGCGCTGCCTGTACTCCTCTATCAATTGCTGCAGTAGTTCCTTCGCGTTCTTTCCCCTTACAAGGTTTGAAAGTTGTGCGATGTCCAGAGGCTCACCTGAAGCAAAGAGCGCAGCCTCTAATATCTCCTTTTCTGCTGTCATGATGCCTCCTGTCTGCGGATGAAAAGCTCGCCAAAAAGCTCTTCCTGCTCAAGCCAGATCTCCTTTTTTGTTGCAAGATAGAGCAAGGCAAGATAAGCCATTATCCTGCCTGCCCTGTCAAGGGAACCTGCAAGTTCTGAGAACTGGATATATTTCTGTTTTTCGAAAAGATTTGTCAAAATATTCCTCATCTTCGTCACCCTGCTTTCAATATCTTCTTCGTGCGCTATGGAAAGTACTTCCTTTATGGTCGTACGATGCACTTCTTTCTTGCTCCTCAGGCGTTCAAGCCTTTTATCTTCTAACGCTTCTGCCTTTTTCAGTTCTGTCAGCAGCTCATCAAGGGTAACAGGACGGCGGGAGGTGCGACGCAGGGGAAGTGCGGGTACCGGGTAATCACTTATTTCAAAGTTATCTCCTTCATCCATGAAATCCTCGGGAATTTCTTCCACTTCTACAAGGGCATTGGACTTCATACGAAGCAGGATGGCAGCATATAGAAGTGTTCTCCCTGAGACGCGAAGATCCATTTTTTCCAGTTCCTCGACCTGCCGCAGGAACTTATCCGTAATCTCCACTATATCGATGTTCCAGGGGTCTATTTCGCCATTTCGAGCCAGATTTACAAGGATCTCGATCGGCTCTTCAAGTATTGCTTCGTTTGTGGTTACCTCAGCCTCGCCGTTTGTCATGTTTGTATTGATGTTTGTATTAATATAAGCCTATAAAAGCACATAAGGGTTTTGTTAGACGATGCCAGTCTTTTTCCCGTCTTTTGACAGAAGCACCACTCGACTTGATTCAGAACTGTCAGCAATGCAGTAGCCCAGGGATTGCGCGACTTTTTTTGAGAGATCCAGCACTTCTTGATGGGAAGGCATGCTGTCCCTGGAAAGGCGATTTCTTGAAAAGCCCAGGTGCATGTAGGCTTTCAATTCCACATAATCCGGCTCTGCAAGCCCGATGAGACGCGCATAACCCTCCGGTGCATCCATATTTACACCCTTTGTAAGTGTTACCCTTACTGCAGTCCGTGTTTCAGAACCGTTCATAATTTCAAGCGACTGTCTTATATTCTCCCAGGTGTCGGCAAGCGGAGCGCATACTTTTTGATATGTTTCTTTATCGGGTGCGTTCAGACTGATATAAAGCTGGGTCGGTTTGAGCGATCCTACCATCTCCGGATTT
>JBGOYM010000209.1:0-3633 GCA_041479675.1 Candidatus Methanoperedens sp. | reverse complement strand
GTTAGTGTCCAGAGACTTGCTGGGGTAAAAGTGATACATTCAAAATCATGATATTCAAAAGACAATGTCAACAGATTATGGAATTTGTTCCATGCTTCACAGTTCATGTAATGAATTTACCCCAAGAGGTCAGTGGACATTAACACTAACAAATACTTTGAAAAATGAGGTCATTGTGGCACTTCCGCTCTTTCCAATTTCTGGACATTCATTATGTTAGCATCTTGAAGCTTTTTAATATATATTCCCCGAATGGATCAATTGAATTTCTTTTTTGCTAAATATAGTTTTTCAAAAATTTTTTATAGTATCCCTTCCAATCTCACACCCCCACATCCATCTCCTCATCCGCCCTCACCTCAGCCCCCCTATGTTTCTCCTCATACTTCCTCTGCGCCTGCCACAGCGCAGGCGCATCCTTGCTCCTCCCCCTGACATCGCTCGTGAGCATCTTCCGTATCCTAACCAGCGTCGGCGTATTTATCGCCACGCCTGAGATTATCGCCTGACCTTTCGCCACCAACATTAAAATAATCAGCAAGCGGAATGGTCTGGAAATCATCGAATATTTCCAAGCTCCCTTTTTATCCCCTCTTTCTCCCGCTCATCCAGTTCTCCCGGAAAATTGTAGATCCTTGAGAAAGTCTCGTTCGCCATCGGGCGGTTGCACTCAGGACATCCTGTGGTCTTGAAAGCCTTTCCATCCTCAATTATCCTTATAATGGCATCTCTCGTGACACCGAAATCAGAGAGTATGCCATCAGAAAACCTCATGTCACTGTAAGTTGCCATTCCCTCGGTGAGAAGATATCTTGCAAGCTGAACAGATCGATAGTGCCTTATGCTGTCTTCTATATTCGGTTCAATCGACAGTTGGGTGCCCCGGACATAAGTATATGAGAAAAGGGCTGTATTGATCTTCTGTTTTTGCAATTCGTCAATGATCCTCACCGCTTCCTCATCCGTCTCTCCCAGACCGAGAATAAGATGAGTTCCTACTTTTCCGAAAATTCGCACGCCCCGCTTCAGCCCGTCCATGTGCCTATCCCAGGAGTACGGTCCACCCGTCGCTTTTCCTTTTATCTTATCGAACAAACCGGGCGCGCAGGCATCTAGCGGTATCACAAGCTCATTAACGCCCAGGGCTTTTAATTCCCTGTACTGTTCATCACCGAGAGGGAAGACAGAAAGCGATATGGGTATCTCGCTTTCCTCACGGATCCTTTTTATCAGGTAAACCGTATCCTTCCACCATTCATCGTAAAGCGCTGTCTGTATGCAGGCGCGTGCGAGGTAGCCTTTTTGATACGCCATCTTAAGGCGCCGTACCACTGCTTCAAGGTCTGCTGGCATGTACATGCCGCGGGCAATATGCGTCAAATCCGCCTGCGAACCTGAAGCCTGCGCGCAGAACAGGCAGTTCGCAGCGCAGCGCTTTTCTGTGAATATCTGGAGGTACGCCGTTGTGGGCGGGGTGTCCATCTGCACGAGTTCCAGCCCGAGAACTCCAAGTGTTCCCATTGAAGCCCTGACCTTTGGTGCCATAAAGTACAACTATTCGGGCATCCATATATAATACCATGCTTGTCGGTCTGATATCAGATGTTCATTCCAATGCAGTGGCGTTAGAAAACGTACTCTCGATCCTTGATGAGATGGGTGTGGAAAAAATACTACATGCAGGCGATATAATTGGCTATAATCCATATCCAAATGAGACCGTCGCATTATTCAGGGAATACAAAATCATCTCAATTATGGGTAACCACGAAAGGGCATTGATCACAGGAGATATTTCTAATTTCAATCCTTATGCAGCAGCTTCTCTTTTGTGGACAAAAAGGGCTCTATCGCCTGAAAATTTTGAATATATAATGGAACTAAAGAATCGCGAACATATCTCATTAGAAAAAAAGCGCATAGTGCTTATCCATGGAAGCCCCAGGGACGTTGATGAATATATATTCCCGGAAAATGTGAGCGCACATTTCCTGGCTGCCACAAAAGCCGACGTTCTGGTGCTGGGACACACCCATGTACAGTTTAAAAAGGATTACTCTCTGGGCATTGTATTGAACCCGGGCTCAGTGGGCCAGCCCAGGGACGAGAATCCTGATGCCGCTTTTGCAGTTTTTGATACTGCCAAAGGAGAGGTAAAACTCCATAGAACAAGCTACGATGTCGAGAAAGTAATAGAAGACATGCATAGCGCACATCTTCCGGATAAGCTAGGTTTAAGGTTAAGGTTAGGTCTTTAGCACGAACTGTGCTTGATAGCCTTTGTGGGGCATGCATCCACGCATATACAGCATTCAGTACAATCATCCATACGTGTCGCATGCGATTTACCTTCTACTAGATCAAAAACAGTGGCAGGGCATTGATCCACACATTCTCCATCCCCGTCACATTTGTCTTCATCTATCTCGATCGTCAGGGCTGCACCCTTGCTCTCGTATTTTTTTACTGCCATGATTATTTCTCCAGGATTGTAGATTGTTTGATTATTGGCTTAAATGTTTCTGATTTTGTGTTTGAAAAGGTATATAAATTCTTGAACCTATTAGTTAATATCATATGAAATTTCCAGTCGAAGATAAAATTGAAGTTAAATTATTAAAGGAAATAAGGGATGAACTTTTTTTTCTAACTAAAAAAGTAATTATCATAGAAGAAGAAGTTGATGCAATAAGTAGTGATCTTCACATAGTTCGCCCGGAATACGTAAAAAAGTTGAAAAAAATAGATAAGGAAGGCAAATTTAATTCATTCAAAAGTATTGATGAATTAAGAAATGCCATTGAAGCTGTCGATTAATATTTATAAAAGATGATATAATGTATGAAATTCTTATAGAGGAGAAGCTTCAGGAAATTTTTAAAAAATTATTTAAAAAAGATAAAAAGCTGTATGAAATTTGTCTTAAGAAAATTGAACAGATTGTCAATAATCCTGAACAATATAAGCCTCTCAAGCATAATATGAAAAATATAAAAAGAGTTCATATCGCAAAATCTTTTGTACTCACTTTTCGGGTAGAAAAAAATACGGTAAAATTCCTTGATTTTGACCATCACGACAACATTTATAAAAATTGAAAGCATGAATGCCGAATTTATTTTCATGTGTTTACCTAAAAAAGAAAGACTACGCCAGATAGCCATAATCTGAGTACGATCATTAACCGGAAGGAGGGGGGCTGGGATAATTCCCTATAAAGAATACGAAATTAAGAAACAACCTGGCTTTAGGACACAGTCTTGCCACACATCATCTTGAAAGCGGAACTGATCTACGTTATATTCAGGAACTATCTGGTCATAAAAAATCAAAAACAACAAAGATATATATTCATGTAAGAAACAAGGCTCTGGGGAAAATTATATGTCTCCCTGGATTCTATGGATTTAAAAGAAATGGAGAGATAGCATATGGCAAAATTTTTGAACACAACAGGAGTTTCTTACCATCTGGAAGAACTCATCAAAACGACAAAGGACAGATTGATTTTATTTGCGGGGTTAGCTTTGATTATACCGGCCTTAATCCCAAATAGATTTTCGAATATCTGGATATGCCTATTGAGATCATCCGTGGCAATTGAAACATGATCTAACCCCAGGATTTTCATAT
>JBGOYM010000208.1:0-3641 GCA_041479675.1 Candidatus Methanoperedens sp. | reverse complement strand
TTATTCGGAATTTATGCGCAATATCTTAAGTCGTCATTTATAACCTGATAGTATATATTTATAGGGATAGGCAGATTACAAAACAAATAAGTCTTAAAAGCTGACTATGGAAACTGCTTTTCCACTAACTTAATGACATTGGGCGCGCCGTGGGGGTGGACATCAACCCCTATTACCATGACCGCAAAGGCGACCTGTCTATAACATAATTCATAAATTTCCACAATATTTTCATGGATATTTTAGATTTTTAAACTATCTTATCAAGTTTGCTTTAGGTTTAGCTCTATTACTCCCCCGCCTTCTTCTTCATCGCCGCCAGAGCATTGAGCGCCTCAAGCGGGGTCATGGCATCCACATTGAGTTTCTTCAGTTCCTCCACCACAGGAGAGTCCTTTTTATCCTCAGTCCCAAAAAGCACGACCTGCGTGTATCTTGCGCTATCCTTTCCTCTCGTAATGGCGCTCCCGTTCTCTACCTCTTTCAGGATTTCCTTCGCCCTCTGCGTCACTTTAAGCGGCACGCCAGCCAGCCGCGCAACGTGAATGCCGTAGCTCCTGTCCGTAGCGCCAGGGATAATCTTTCGCAGGAACACAAGATCGCTGCCTTCTTCTTTTACTGCTATATGATAATTCTTCACTCTCTTCAAAACTCCCTCCACAGCAGTAAGCTGGTGGTAATGAGTGGCAAAAAGCGAGCGCACGCCCAACCGGTCTTTGTTATGGATGAACTCCACCACGGCTTTTGCGATGCTGAAGCCGTCGTAGGTGCTCGTGCCCCTTCCTATCTCGTCAAGCAGGATGAGGCTATGCGAAGTGGCGTTATTCAGTATGTTCGCAAGTTCCACCATCTCTATCATGAACGTGCTCTGCCCGCTGGCAAGGTCGTCAAAGGCGCCAACGCGCGTGAATATCCTGTCAACGATCCCCACAGAAGCATACGAGGCAGGCACAAAGCTCCCGAGCTGTGCCATAATCACTATGAGCGCGGTCTGACGCATGTATGTGGACTTTCCAGCCATGTTGGGACCCGTTATGAGCAGGAACTGGTTCTCCTGGCAGTCCAGGTGCGTATCATTCGGGACAAAGCCGGAAAGCGTTCTCTCTACCACTGGATGCCTCCCGTCACGGATGAGGATGCTTCCGCCCTCATTCACTTCAGGTCTGACATATCTGTTATTGACCGCTACTTCAGCAAGGTCTGCAATTACATCAAGTTCTCCGAGCGCGGCAGCCGTCGCCTGTAACTCCTTTGCCCGCGCCGCGAGCTGCAAATTTATCTCGGTAAAGAGTTCAAACTCAAGCGCCGTCCTTTTTTCATCGGCAGAGAGTATCATCACCTCTCTTTCCTTGAGCTCAGGCGTGTAGAAGCGCTCGCTGTTCGATGTTGTCTGCTTCCGTATGTAGTCAGGGGGCACCTGCGCGAGGTTGAATTTCGTGACCTCGATGTAGTAACCAAATACGGAATTATAACCAATCTTAAGCGATCTTATGCCAGTACGGTCGCGCTCCTTCTGCTGCATTTCCGCTATCCAGTCCTTACCGTGCAGCGACATTTTTTTTAGTTCGTCTAGCTTTTCGTTATGGCCCTCCCTGATCATCCCACCTTCGCGGACACTCAGGGGCGGCTCATCCACGAGCGCACGCGTAAGCAGGGCGACAATATCGCTGAAATCCCCGAGCATCTGGATAGTTTTCAACAGCAGCGCTGATCTAATATCACTTTCTTTCAAGGATTTTGAAATTTCAGGGAGCGCAGTAAGTGATACTTTGAGAGCTATCAGATCGCGAGCGTTCGAGTTCCCGTACACGATACGCCCGATGAGACGCTCGATATCCCGGACTCTCCCAAGCTGAAAGCGCAGGTCAAAGCGCAGCAGCGTCTTTTTTGCAAGCTCATCCACGGCATCAAGCCTTTCTGTTATTTTACCGACGCAGATAAGGGGTTTGAGTAGCATCTTTTGCAGAAGCCGCCCGCCCATAGGCGTTTTTGTGCTGTCAAGTATGCTCAGCAGGGATGAATTATCCCCGCGCACTCCCTGTATTATCTCAAGGTTTCGCAGTGTGATGGAATCCAGCACCATGAACTCGTTCTCAGAGTATGTCCTGACAGATTGAATATGAGCAAGGTCTCTCATCTGGGTGGTCTTTGCATACAGAAGGGTGGCACCGGAAGAGGAGATAGCAAGTGGGAGCGCCTCACATCCCATACCCTCAAGCGTCATCACGCCAAAATGCCTGATAAGGGTTTCACGCGCATTCTTTTTATCAAAGGCATCAGCATCGAATTTGTTGAGGACGATGTTGAGGTCTTTCAGACGGTCAACAAGTTTCTTATTATCAAAAAGCGCTGGCGGAAGAACGCATTCAGCCGGCCGCATCCGCGATGCCTCGCTTATTATCCTTTCGTAATTCCCGTTATCTGTGAACTGCGTGGTCATGAATTCGCCAGTGCTCACATCAAGGAACGATACACCGAACTCTGTGCCCTCGCCGGAAATGGACATCAGGTAATTGTTGGATTGGTCGGAGATCAGGGATGGATCGATGACAGTGCCGGGCGTGATGACCCTGACCACGCCGCGCTTCACAATGCCTTTTGCGTTCTTGGGGTCTTCAAGCTGCTCGCATATCGCCACTTTGTAGCCTTTTTTTATGAGCTTCGGGAGGTAGGAGTCCACCGCATGATACGGTATTCCGGCAAGGGGCATGTCCTCGCCTTCCTTATCCCTGCCGCGGGATGTGAGGGTTATCTCAAGCTCCTTTGCGATCACCTTCGCATCATCACCGAAGGACTCGTAGAAGTCGCCCATCCTGAAAAAGATGAGGGCGTCCTTGTGCTTTTCCTTTGCCTCGTAGTACTGGCGCATCGCTGGCGTCATTTTTTCCATCTGCTCTTCTCCGGGGTTTGATATGAGTTTGTTCCTATTTTTGCTTTTTCATCCAGCGAACGGTCAGGACTGAGGCTGCAAGAAAGACCAGCGAGATCAAAAAGAAAAATATCCTGATGGACGGTTCCGATTCCCCGAACGGATTATCGGGATGCAGGATCTTCCCTGCGCTTCCCATCAGCGCCCAAACGGACAGAGCCAGCCCGATGCCAAGAAGGGATATTATTTTATGATTATCGATTGCAGTGGAAATAAAATAAATGCCCGCTGAAACCATCGAGATGATTATCGTGGTAGCGAACCCGGGCTCAGCAGGATAGATGCCGCCCCATACGAACACCGAGGTCATGTCGCCGATAATGGTGGCTGCGACCCAGAAAATAATTGCGGTTTTTTCGATGGCAAAGAGCATTTTAAATTTCATCTCGCTCTTGAAAAGCGATATCAGGCTTACCAAACCAGCGGCTGTGAAAAGGGATAGACCGGATGTCACAAGGGCGCTGTGAAGGTATATCAATTTCAAAATCGTGCCCAGTTCTTTGTCTTCCGGTGATAAAAGGATCAACAGGAATCCGATAAACAGGGTGAATATTAACGCCACAGGGACAGTTTTTGGGATTTTTCTTAGTATATCCATACTGGCTAATATTGTCGTTTTTGGTAAAATATTATCCCAATATGGGGATCATTAACTTTCGTGTTGATTTATAAATATTAGCACCTTTTTAAAGTTCATGAAGCAATAATGTTG
>JBGOYM010000207.1:0-3646 GCA_041479675.1 Candidatus Methanoperedens sp. | reverse complement strand
CGACAAGTGCTGAAAAGGAATTGCTGTCATATCCTGTTGCCAGGATACTTGTCTCATGCATCAATGACAATTACCTTCTCAAGCGGTATGCACTTGCTGAAGCAAAATCTTCCTATGATTTATTAAAGAAACTTTCGGATATTGATCTTAAGGATTTTGCAGAAGAGTTCAATATCGCGTCAAAGATCGATGAGCGTGAGTATGTTATTCATTTTACGGATTATATCCGCCATGCAAGCGCTATTCATGAACACGAATGGAAGCTGATAAACAGGAAAATGGATCATGGGTGGGTGCATCTCTCAAAGGAAAAATTTTCTCGCATTATTGAAGAGGCCATAAGGAAGAGGATCGAATCAGGGATGCCGCTTGATGTGCCCCCTGATATATGCACGGCTCTTGAGGAACAACTGACGGAAATACGTGAGGCACTTAGCGCGCGCAAATCCGAGTTCAGCATAGGGGAGTTCAGTGAAATAATGCCTGACTGTTTCCCACCTTGCATGGCACATGCTATCTCCGGGGTACAGACCGGTGTGAACCTTTCTCATTCGATGAGGTTTGCCCTCACCTCATTTCTGCTGAATATAGGGATGAATGTTGAAGGGATCATCGGACTGTTCCGGGTATCTCCTGATTTCGATGAGGAGCGAACGCGATACCAGGTAATGCACATACATGGTGCCACTGGAACTGTCTATAAATCGCCCTCCTGCGATACTATGGTCACTTACGGGAACTGCATAGGCAAAGAACCCCTGTGCGAGAGGATCTCACATCCCCTGGGTTATTACAGGAAAAAAGCATGGATCCTTACAAAGAACGGCCCCTCAAAAGAAGCAATTGACAAAACATATATCCAGAAAGAATGATTAATATAGCTCCAGATGGGCAAAAGATTGAATTTCTGGAAACAGAGGGCTTTTAAAAAGCTAGTTTCGAAACAGGGTGAGAGGCTCATAATCTATACCAGGAACAACCCCGATTCAGACTCGCTTGCAAGCTCTCTTGCTCTTAAGCGCATTGCAGAATATTACAGCATGGATGCTACTATATACTATACCGGCACTATCCAGAACAAAACTATTATGAACATTCTCGGTGACGACGTGACGAAAACGCCAGCGATTTCACAGTCCCAGAAAGAAATAGCTTTTGTTGACCTTTTGCCCACAGAGCTGACAGGAGAGAAATTTACTCCCACCATAGTGATCGGTCACACTCTGGGTAATACGGAAAAAATACGATGCAAATATCAGGATATCCGTACCACCGATACCACCTCCAGCATCATGATAGAATATTTAAAGACGTTTGGTGTGGCGATAGACAAGCGGCTGGCAACTCTCCTCCTATTTGCCATCAGGGAAAAGACCAGTACCCTTGTAACGAAATTTACGCTTGAAGACATCGAAGCATATTGGTATATCCACAGGTACATAGACATGGAACTGCTGAACGGCCTTGAACATCCTTCAGCAAAGCTTGAAACTTTCGAAGATCTATCTCGCGCGATCGCCAATAAAATAATAAAAGGAGCGTCCCTGTTTACCAATGTTGGTTTTGTGAAGGATACAACTACTCTACCCAAGGTCTGCAAATACATGCTTGATATTGAAGGGGTATCTACAGCCCTTGTATTTGCGGTGGATGCTACAAAGATATACGTTTATGCTGAATCCAAGAACAAGGAGCTTAATACGAAAAATATCCTCAAAAAGGCCTTTGGCGATTGGGGTGATGTCGCAGGCGGTCCATTCCAGGCTTCAATTTCCATACCACTTGGTGTATTTGGCATCGCTGCAGATGTCGAAACTGCAAAACCGCTTCTCCTTAAATCTATCAGCGATTCGATCTCGTCCCGGTATTTCTACGTCCTTGAAGCCGAATAATGCCTGCCATGGGCGCACATGGTGCATACACCTTCTGGAGTAATACACCTTTGGCACACTGGTCTTCCACACAACATGCATGTCTCCAGCTTTCCCGGACGCCCACAGATACTGCAAATTCCAGCTACTTCCATACTTCATCAAAAAAAATTAAGATGCCTGATATGGAACGTAGAATTCCTCTATTACCCAATATTCAAGATCTTGCATTTCTTTTTTGTCCCCATTTATCAATACAGGTCGTTTTTGATGGATTTCAGATATTTTTTTATTCATTTATATCAACGGTGCCCTTCATTACCATCTCCATAAGATGGAGTCGTTATAAGAATTTATAGTTATCGATTTCCTCCCGTAACTACTCTCAGGATGTCCACATCATCACAGGTCAGTTTCTCATCCAGGGGAATGGGAACACCGCTACGAAATACGATAACTATCTCTGGATTGATATGTAGCGAATGCAACAGCTCTTCATAAGTTTCATCCGCGCATACATCCATTACCTGCTCTTTGACTCCACCGGAAAGGATCTTTACCTTCACCTTCACCTTTCTTCCTCAGACAGTTCTTCCAGTTCTCCCCTTACTTTTGTTAAATCCACAAGATGCTCCTCCATCAATTTGGTGTCCAGGATCTTCTGTTTTTTTTCACCTTTTCTTTCCAAACCTCTCTTTTTAAGTTTTGACATATTTTTACCTCGCATCTGTTCGATTTTTCCTTGTCTATGCATCCTGACCTATTAAAAGATCAAGATAGTCTATTCTTAGTCTCCAGACTATACTCTGACTCCTGTGTTTATTAATGTTTTGGGGGATGGGACTGGTTACCGGTTAATGAAACTTTTTCGGCATTTCGAGTTTGTTCATAGTTCCAGATTAGTCAATTTATTAAGGTTTTAGATGCCCTGGAAACCCGGTGAGTTTTTGTCAGGAGTTCGAACATCCAAGCATAGAACCTTGAACTTAATCCATAAAAATCAATTTCATTTTCTCTCTCATCAAAAAGATTATTTGGCAACCACATGATGCTACAAAGAGTATATATACGAACAAGTTGCATTGATTTATTATCAGTTAGCTTATTAGGTAAGTTATAGAGCATGGGGTTATTCCCCTCTGTTTTTGCTTTTTTAGGTAGATTGATTAAAAAATAAACAGAGGTAAAAGATGTTTACAGAACAAGATAGAAATTCTCCTGTCTCAGAAGGCGCTGTCCACGATGTCGCAATTGAGGGCATTGCCAGAGAAGGAGATGGTATAGCACGTATAGAGGGCTTTGTGGTTTTTGTGCCGGGCACAAAAGTCGGGGACCATGTAACGATAAAGATTGAGCGGGTCATGCGAAAATTTGCAATTGCTGCCATTGCTGAGAAGAATTAGATCAACAGAGATATATACATGAATTACGAAAATAATGGCGGTTCCCGCAGTGGCGGCTTTAGACGGATTTTTTCCTTATAAACGGGCGCTGATATAACAATATCGATGCCTGCAGAACCGTCCTTGTATTGGGGGGAGAATGTTTGATCCCTTCAATATGTCTTTTAATAACACTATCATAACTTTATATATTTTTAAAACATTTTTTATTTAGGTTGCAATAGTTCTCCTGATTTTATGGGAAGTAATTAACTTGACTTTGTTACATTAATCACCGATTTTCGCAGACCGTTTAACCACCATAATTGAATATTATCTAAACCCAAACATACTTTAATTTCATATTATTTAACCAGGGGATCTCATAAGACT
>JBGOYM010000206.1:0-3725 GCA_041479675.1 Candidatus Methanoperedens sp. | reverse complement strand
CATCATAGTATTTATAAGTATTTACTGTAATATTATTAATTGATATTTATTAATGATGTTAGATATGGGTAATAAAATTATATTTGACTATTTACAAATAATAATTGTTATTTAATTATCACTGGAAAATGGAACTGTGCCGGAAAAACCGCATCAAGACTAAATAGTGACTGAATATATAGGATATTTATATGCCCTACCGGTATCTCGAAGAACTATCCAGTGCAGACGCGGCTTTTGAAGCAACGGGAAGGACGCTTGAAGAACTATTCAGCGACGCTGCAATTGCTACCTTTGAAGTAATGGCAGATACGAATACCGTGAAGCAGCTTTTAACCCGTGAAATCGAGCTTGAAAATGAGAGCGTGGACGGGCTGCTCATTGACTGGCTCTCTGAGCTTGTATTCCTTAAAGATACTGAGACTATCCTTTTTAGTGTATTTGATGTAAATATCAGGAAGAATGATGTTTATATACTGAAAGCAACGGCAAAGGGTGAGAAAATTGATAGGGAAAAACACAGCCTCAGGTCTGACGTTAAGGCTGTTACATATCATATGTTCGAGGTTACAAAAATAGGGGATAACTGGACTGCCAGGGTCGTGCTGGATATATAATATCAAATCATCGACATATTTATTATACCAGAAGGTATCTTGAAGGCAGGAGAATTGCAATGAAGGATCAAGTTGAAGTACGCTCATTAAAAGAAGGTAAATATGTCCTGATAGATGAGGAGCCCTGCGTCATAAAGAGCATGACGCACTCAAAAACAGGTAAGCATGGCTCGGCAAAATCCAGGATCGACGCAATCGGCATTTTTGACGGCACAAAACGGTCGATCATTGCTCCGGTAACAGAAAAGATATATGTCCCTATCGTAGAACGGAAAAACGGGCAGGTCCTCTCTGTCTCAGGAGATGTGGTCCAGATAATGGACAATGCTGATTATTCAACACTTGAACTCAAGATACCCGAAGAACTGAAAGGAAAAATTGTTGCAGGAAAAGATATTTCCTATCTTATCTCGATGGGAAAAATGAAGATAGATATGCGTGTGTAGATGCAGAATATTCTTTTTGCAGACGCTAACTCCGATTATAAAAAAGCCCGGTATGTGATCTGCGGGGTGCCATTTGACGGCACCTCAAGCTTCAGGACTGGAAGCAGGCTGGCTCCACAGGAGATGAGGGCTGCATCCTATAATTTTGAAACCTATAGCAGTTTTTTCGATATTGACCTAATAGATGTCCAGATCCATGACGCGGGTGACCTTGAGGTAGCCTCAACTATAGATGAGACGCTTGAAATGATATCGGTTGCCGCTGAAAAATATGTCAGGGACGGAAAGCTTCCTATTATGCTCGGAGGAGAACATTCCCTGACTTTCCCTTTTGCAAATGCATGCAAAAATAAATATCCAGACCTTGGTTTTGTTGTCCTTGACGCGCACATGGACCTCAGGCAGGAGTACAGGGGCGAGAAGAACAGCCATGCATGTATCTCAAGGCATATCATCGAGAATGTTACCCAAAAATATGCATCTGTGGGAATCAGGAGCGGCAATAGAGAGGAATACGATTATGTCAATGAAAACAATATCAAAGTGTTCTCTGCTGAGGCTGTCTTTTCAGAGGGCATAGAAAGTGTAATCGATGATATTCGAAAAGAGATAAAGGGTCCGATTTACCTCTCGGTGGATATGGACGCCCTCGACCCCGCTTATGCCCCTGCGCTCGGGACGCCTGAACCTTATGGATTGACGCCGCGGGATGTAAGGGAAGTAATATCATGTCTGGCACCTAAAATAGTGGGTTTTGACCTTGTAGAAATAGCGCCTGAGTACGACTCCGGCGGAACCTCGATACTGGGAGCAAAGATTGTCCGTGATTTTATAGCAGCAAGCGCTCGAGCTTTATAAGATTCAGCCTTGTTTTTATAACTGTTTATTCAGTCTGAAAAGTTATATATACTTTTATTTTCAATTATAAGCAATCGTAGATTTTAATTAAGAGGTGAAAATAAATGACACAACAGGTACCGCCCGTTCTTCCACTTGCGCCGGTCGAGCGCATTATCAGAAAGGCGGGAGCAGATAGGGTGAGCGAAGGAGCAGGATTTGAACTTGCACGAGTTCTTGAGGATTACGGAATTGATGTTTCCCGTGAAGCTATAACCCTGGCAAATCACGCGGGCAGGACTACGGTCAAAGACGAAGACATAAGACTTGCTGTGGCAAGGATAAAGAAAGGATAAATACTTTATAAGTCTTATTTTTTTCATGGAATATTACCGCAATCCTTATATCACTTTACACCTATTGTAAAGTTAATGACCTTGAAGAAATTTATACCAGTATTACTTCTACTGGCAGTGTTATTTTCAGGATGCATCGAGGAAGTTTATCCAGACTACGGTAAACTCGAATTAAAAGACCTGAAATTCTTCACAAACCTCACGAAAGCTTTTGAGGTTTCAAATAAAACAGGCGAGCCTTTATTCGTATATTTCAGATCTGACACATGCGGGTGGTGCAAGAAGTTCGAAGAGGAGTCTTTCACGAATAAAAGCATAGTTGAGATACTCTCAAATAACTTTACGATAGTTTTGATCGACGTTTACAAACAGAAGAACATTACAAGATTGTATGGGATACGCGGCACTCCGCATGAACTGTTCCTTTACGCTAATGGCAGCGAGATAAAAAGGCTGCCAGGATATGTTGATAACCAGACATTTCTAAATACCATAAATGAGATAGCAAATGTTACAAGAGGACTGAAAAATGAGACCTGAACATAAGTATTTGAACGGTAGTTTTGTGGAATTGCATGATATAGGAAAAAGCCTTGCCAATGTTAAGTCAAATGCAGGGAACGATATTACTGGAGAATAATACATTAATTATAAGAATGACATCCGCCCTGGATAGCGTCAGGTCTGAAGCGACCCAAAATTACGGAATTGATATCTAAGGACATTTATTAATGCCAGAAGCGCCGTCAGTAATCCTGGTCTTTATAGCAGGATTTTGGACAATATTCACACCGTGCGTACTTCCCATACTTCCAGCAGTGCTGTCGGGTTCCGTTGGGAACAGGTTTCGACCTCTGGCAATCGTCACAGGCATGTCCATTACTTTTACTCTTATGGGCATTCTCATTAATGCTGTGGCCTCTTTTAGTTTTTTCGCTGAATACCTGCGCTGGTTCTCGATATTTTTTATAATATCTATGGGAGCCATCCTTTTTGACGATGATGTGAACCAGTCGTATGTGAAGATCTCAAGCTCTGTTGTGAACTCTGCTCGTGAACGCATGTCGTTCCTCGGCAATATGGCATCGAAAGCCCCTAGTGGAGGGATTGCAGGCGGACTATTCCTCGGAATGTCCCTCGGCATTTTGTGGATACCCTGTGTCGGACCCATCCTGGGAGCGGTATTCGCATTTATTCAGGTAAGTACAGGGGGCACTGACCTGGCATACGCAACCTTTCTTCTTGTCATATATTCGATAGGCGTCAGTCTTCCGATGCTCATAATAGCCTATTCAGGGAAAATCGTCTCAGGAAATGTCAAATGGTTCGTACAGAGAGGGCATTTCTTTAAAAAACTTTCTGGACTGATACTGATTCTTGTAGGGCTTATGATGCTTTTCGGGATAGATAAGATGATCCAGGCAGTGCTTTTGCCTTATTTCACCGTGTATTTCTGAGGCTAAATGAAT
>JBGOYM010000205.1:0-3734 GCA_041479675.1 Candidatus Methanoperedens sp. | reverse complement strand
TGTAGGGAGTAATGCCCCTACAAAAAGATAAATATTTCGGTCGGATTTGGTGATAAAAAACAGTTGATAGAATGTGAAATTGAGTTATTGAGAGGGTACGGTTGAAGGATGTAGGGGGGAAAAGTCTAACTGTTCAGGTCAAAGAAACATAAAACTGAGAACAGACTCCATTTACATCCTCATTCAAAACTGCACGGCATAGGAATTTTTCATTCACAGACTTTATGGCACTATTCACAAGCATTATCGCTTATCACAAGTGTTATTTTGCTCAGTCCGAAACGATGCCCTCACTCAGCGTTTCCTGAACAATCTCCCTGACCACTTCCCTGAACTCCGGGTCATTATAATCGAACCCCGTAGTCTGATCGGGTTCCTGAGATACCTGCTGATCAGAATACCATGCAGGCGGCTCTCCCATGCCTATCACATGTTCCGGTTCAGACACCGGGCTCTCCACAACCGCCCGGAGTTCGCTTATATTCCTGGGCCCGACATAGTTCTTGCCCGATATCCCTTCCCATCCCGCCCCGGTCATGAGCGGGTTGGCTATTTGCGCCAGATCCTCATAACGGGCGTCCCTTGTGAACAATACGCGGTTCTTGACCGCTTCCGGAGTCCCTGGCATGAAACCCGCCACCGGTCCATAGCTCTTCATCGCCGCATAGTAAGCGGTAATCTTCTTGAGGTCGACCAGCTTCTCGATATCCTCTGGCTTCGCCATCTCGGGGCCCCTGCCGTAGCGAACTGCATACTTGTCATAGCCGCTAATGTCCATTGGCTGGAACCTGGACAGATCCGTGCCCTGCACCGGCAGTTCGAAATCCTTCCCCTGCTCCGCATCCAGCAGCCCTGATACCTTCTCATACAGCGCCCTGTACTCAACCAGCGCAGCATCAATGACCTTTATCTGCGCTTCTGAGGTTGGGTCGCGGTACCCCTGCGCCCTGGCTTCTTCTACTTTCTTCTTTTCCCCCTGAGATCCTTCTCTGCGCTCCGTATTGCTGACCTGACAGTGTTCAACTGCCGGTTATACATCTTGATGTTCGCCGCTTTCCTGAGATCGTACCTTCTCTTTTCCTTCTGAACCTCATTCTCAAGACGATCGCGATTATCCAGGGTTCTCGCATTGATCTCCTCCACGCCCGCGGTGTACTCCGCCTCATACCTGCCCCAAGCTTCTTCCCGCTGAAGTTCACGCTCCGGATTCTCGATATAATTCTGCGCGCTCAGCCATTCCAGGTTCTCTTCCCGCGTCTGCATGATATAGTTCCACGACAGAGGCGTCCGCCGAGTTCCGCTGGGTAGAAGTGCCTGCCCTGAAGCTGCTCGAACTCACCCGATATCCCCGACTGCGCGCTTGCCCAGTTGTCTCTCTGCATAAGCGCTAACCGCTGCCTTTTCTTCCATTTTGCCACCTTATGTGGTTTTAAACGCTACAGGATGTTTGAATGTCAGCGTGAAAGTCTCCATTGCAACACCACCCGCGGTAACATTGTCGTTCATCTCATTTACCCTGGCTTCCCTGTATATGCGGTAGCTTACCGGGTTGGTATTCATGTACTTCTTGGCGAAGACCATGTAGGAGTCGTTCTTGGCATTATCATTGAGCTTCGTCATCAGGTCATGGTTTGTTGCCTGCGCGAACGCTATGTTCAGTGACCCGACTCTTTGCACCACGTCAACCGTCACGGCATCGTTGCCGAGTTCTGCTATCTCTATGGTCTTTGTTGAGACCTGCATCTGGATTGCCTGCTGGACGCTATAAGCGCCTTTCCTGGTCTTTGGCATATATATCTGCACTGCCTGGCCCGCAGTGCATGCCGGAATAGTTACCTCGGCGAGGGTCACTCCCGATACTACGATATCTGTTGACGCGAGCTCTATGTTATCGACATAGACCCTGGTATATTACGGATATGTCTCCCCAGCTTTGCTCACCATTGTGAATGCTGTCTGCGCTGCGGTTGCAATGAACTCTTTAAACTCTGCGTCAGAGTCTCTATGACGACATTCTTCCCTTTAGTTACCTGTACCATATCTTGGAGTCTCCTTTCAAAAAGTGTACACTCTTTTTTAATGACATGCGCGGATTCTATTTAAAAAGTAACGTACTATTGTATTGTGGGAGTAATGTCATGGACTCCGCCTCCTTTCAGGAGTTGTTCTTGGAAAATGGCGCGGGTGTATGAGGGTTTCTATCGTCTATTGTCACTTGGGAGTGTATTGATAAGCGGGGGCGCAAAATCAGCGTGGAATGGGCAGGCTAATGGTTCAAGAGTTCAGTTCTTACTTTTTCACCATCTTCTTAAATTCATCCGTCCCTCGATGAAGACTCTTCCTCGAAAATAAAGACTTCCTCTATTTTAGATTTCAAAACTTTAGCTATGTCATATGCGAGTTTTAATGAGGGATTATATTTTCCTTTTTCTAAGAAAAGGATGGTTTCTCTTCTTACACCTACCTTTTTAGCAAGCTCTTCCTGGGTTAAATCGTATCTTGCCCTGAGCTCTTTAATTCTCGTTCTCATTAACCCCCTTCTCGTACCTGTAAAATAACAGGACGTATAAGACAGAGACGACTGCAAAAACAGGGCCCATCAACGCTGTGAATATTATTTCGTTTATAAGCCTTAAACCGAGTAATGTAAACAAGACAGTTATTGATCCGTAAAGGAACATGAAACCTGCCTTTGATGCTCTTAGCAGGTTTAACTCCGAGCGCTCGTCGGTAAGAGCCTCGTCGGTATGGATATCTGAATCCTTCCATCTCTTCCACTTACTATAGCTTTTAATCAACATAAAAATCCCAAGAATTATGAAAAACCCGCTGAGCGCTTTACCAAAAGTGTTCTCATAATACAATGCAAGCCAGAGCATACCCCACAGGACAAAAAATACGCCTACGAGACACTGGCGAAGTAATATATCTCTTGTTTTCATTATACATCACCCTTTTTGTCAAGATAATGCCCAATAATTATCCACGAAAACAGGGAGGCAACCGAAATCACATATACCGTGCTTGTATATTCCAGCCTTAAATTAAAGATGCTGTTAGCCAGGCCGGAAACGATCAAGACCGCAATAAGCAGCAAAAATGCAAATGATCCAGCTTTCTCGCCGACCTGCATGGATCGTTCGTCAGCTATTGTTTTTCCTTCTGATTCTGCCTTGAACCTTTTGATGTTGAAATATGCGCTTATCAAAAGAGTCAAGCCAAAGATGACGAAAATCAATGGCTCATAATACGGTTTTCCTTCATAAATATTTTGAAGGATCCAAAAAGATGCCCATGCGAGCATAAATACGCTTAGGGCCAGGTTTATCTTACTCATCAATAGCATTTTTTTATTTTCGTTAAGCTTCATTCAATATCACCTTTTTTGTTAAAATACCACTTAAGTATCAAGAAAGAATACAATCCTATGACCCAAATAAGAAGAGCTCCATCAAAAAAATCGCTGGAAGGAGTTAACGAGGGGGACAATCTCACTATCTTAAGAAACATAATTATTGCCGCCACAGACACCATTATTTCATATGCGTAATACCCCGCTTTTTCCTTAATTCTTCCAGACCGCTCATCTTCCATAAAGTAATCTTTTGGTTTTGAAGCTAAACGTAAACCTATTATAAATCCCATCAGTCCACTAGAAATTGAAATAACCCCAATAATCGTAATCTGGGGAATGAACCATATTATAAATGTTCCAGCCAAAATTGCAGCCAAAC
>JBGOYM010000204.1:0-3782 GCA_041479675.1 Candidatus Methanoperedens sp. | reverse complement strand
GATTGACATTGCGTTTTTTGACACGAGCACGGATCAAATATAAAGGCGATCCTGTTACTGATCTGGATTTTGAAATTTTTATGGTAACTCTTCTTGGAAGGTTGGAGTCAATTGCCAGGGTTCATTGTGATGAAAAATGGGATTTTGATAAGATAGGGCTTATCAAGAGATCTAAAGATATAAGAACAATTCATGATGACCTGAAGTGGAAGGATTTGAAACGCAGGTCAAATAGGCAGAACGTAGAAATGGAAAAAGGGGGCTTGCTGGGTGAAATAACATATGAAGGGGAGCTTGCTGAATTCATGCCTTTTATTAAACTTGGGGAATTCCTGCATATTGGCGGAGGGACTGCCTATGGATTGGGGAAGTATGAAATCATAGGAGAATAAAAATGAAAAAAATACTTGTGCTTTCTGTGGGTGGTTCTGCTGAACCTGTTATCAATGCGATAAAAAATAATGATCCGGATTATGTGTATTTTTTCTGCTCATCTGGACAGAAAGGAAGTGAAAAAACGATAGATAGTCCGGGAGATCCATGCGGTGATAAGCGAAGAACAAAGTGCCCTGAATGCGGTCATGAATATAATATGGGAAATCCGAAGGGAGAAGCCATCGTATTCCAGGCGGGTCTGGAGAAAGAGCGGTATGAAATTGTTACTATTGATGATCCTGATGACCTGAATGGATGTTATCAAAGACTCCTTGAACTGACTGCATCGATACATGAGAAATTCGGTGAATGCCAGGTGATCGCAAACTATACAGGAGGGACAAAAACAATGTCAGTAGCCATGGTCATGGCTGGCATATTGACACAGCAATGGGATCTTTCACTGAATATCGGACCAAGGGTGGACCTGATACGGGTAAGGTCAGGAGATGTGCCTGTAGTCATTGATAAATGGAGGATTATCTGCCAGAACCAGATGGATTTCCTGAGACGATCACTGGAAAATCATCAATATTCTTTTGTTATGAATTCAATCTCAGAGATGCTGTCGCAGCCGCTTGAGGTATCTTTGCAGAAAAAATTGATCGAAGCAAGAGCTGTCTGTGAAGCGTTTGACATGTGGGATAAATTTAACCACGAAAGGGCGCTTGAATTACTTCTACCCTACGGCTCCAGATATTATCCATATATCATTGGTTTAAAAAAGATATTGGGAAAATCAAAAGCCTCAGGATATGAACTGGTGTCAGATTTACTGAACAATTCTGAAAGAAGAGCAGTCCAGAAGCATTTTGATGATGCTATTGCAAGGTTATACCGCGCGATCGAACTTTTTGCCCAGGTAAGGCTTGAAAAAGAGTTTGGATATAAAACCGGAGATCTGAAATTGGAGAGGCTTCCTGAACATCTGCATGATGTATACAGGTGCCGCATCAGGGATGGCAAGATATTACTGGGTCTTGTTGAGGATTATGAGCTTCTTCTGAAATTGGGGGATATTTTCGGGAAGAAATTCAAGCAGAACGAAGGAAGGATCATAGATGCTATTAAGCGGCGAAACTCATCTATATCGGGAGGTCATGGTATTATCCCGCTGGGAGAAGAGGATTATCTCTTTGTGAGGGATAGATTGAAGGGATTTATTATGGAGGTTTCGGGAGAGATCGGGTTGAAACTCGAGATGGAGCAGTTGCCTGTAAGAAATATTTTGTTAAGTTAATGTAGTGATATTCATAAACTTTTGACAGGATTTACAGGATCGACAGGATTGAATTTTAATCAATTTAACGCAGATAAGCGAACAGCGCTGGGGTGCGACCCCAGACCCCGGTGAGGCGCCGCCGCTGGCGGTGATTTACATGAGATCAATGGTTGCTTATAATCACAACATCTGAATCTATTGTGTCAAATAATATTTTCTTTCCGCCCCCTCTCTTAAAGTATGAACATGGGCAAATGATTCAGGAACACAGATTGCGCGGATGACGCGGATGCACACAGATACGATTGATCAGGTTTTCGTGAGTTCGTTGTCAATTTTTCCATCACATCGCAAACATCGTCGATTTTGGCGATTCCCTCCAGACCCCCTAAAACAGGGGGAGGCAATCGCCAGCATGCAGCGGCTGAATTGGTTTATATAAATATAGAAAAATGCAACTTTTTTCGCGAAAATATCGAGGCAATCGCCAAACATTATTTTTTCGAAATCGTTATATAATATAAGAAGGTATGTGGTGATTGAGATTTGGAAACAGAGGCATTAAAATGCTTTTCCAAAAATCCGCGTGCGCTGACACGGGGTGTAAAAGGAGTTGACCCGTTTTAGGGGATTGAAACATTCAACGTCTATTCCTGATTCACTCAGAGAATCGACTAGTGTAAAAGGAGTTGACCCGGTTTAGGGGATTGAAACATGTTTCTCGAACGTTTATTTTTATTTCTCCCATTGAAAAAGTGTAAAAGGAGTTGACCCGTTTTAGGGGATTGAAACACTTTGCTGCGGCTGTAGCTGCTCCCGGTGCGGGAATATTTAGTGTAAAAGGAGTTGACCCGTTTTAGGGGATTGAAACAGTCGTGCGTGCGTTCGCTTTTTCAGGAAATAGGCTATTATGGTGTAAAAGGAGTTGACCCGTTTTAGGGGATTGAAACGTTGTTGAAGAGGCTGTCTGCCAAATTTAAGGTCGCGTGTAAAAGGAGTTGACCCGTTTTAGGGGATTGAAACATACTGATATCCCTTTTCCACCTCAAGGGCAGCGATTTGTGTAAAAGGAGTTGACCCGATTTAGGGGATTGAAACAGCATTCTGCTCTCCCATTGCAGCAATCGGTACTATTAGGTGTAAAAGGAGATGACCCGATTTAGGGGATTGAAACTTAACCTTCTTTTCTCACCTGCCCATTTTTAAAGCAGTCTTCAGGTTAATTGGCTTGATGAAATTCTGGACTGCATCAAAATGACCGTCGTCTGTCAAAACATTCTTGATATTTTCATTTATGCCGGTTGCAGCTATGAGAGAATCGCCGAGAGGAAGTTTATAGGTCATGTGTAGCTCCCCTGCGCGTATTGCTATTGTCCTATCAGTATCTACGATTTCCAGGTTTAATGAAAGCAATTCGTTTACTTTTTTCTTGTAAATGTCCTCACCAAGGAAAATGAGCAATTCAGCCAGGGTAGTAACTGAAATTACTCCGGTAATTTTTTCGTCCAGTGCCTGTGAAAGTTTAACATACGAACTATCTTCGCTTGTGAGAAGCGCATAAATATGCATTGTATCGATCAGGATCTTATTCATCTATTCTATCTCCAATTCTCTCGCATCTCCCTTAGTTTCTTTTTTGCTTCTTCCATGGTAAATAATGGCTTTACTGATCCGCAGATGTCTACCCATTTTGTTCTCGGTTTAATTATTACATATTTATCCTCCTCTATGAAGGTCACTTTCTCGCCTATTTTAAACCCATATTTTTTCCTGAGCCTTGACGGAATTACTATCTGTCCTTTTGTGCTTACTCTTGATGTTTCCATGTTTTACACCGTTTTACTATGTTTTACTTCATGGATTATATACTTTATCAAAGTCTGAGTGAGAAAAGAACAGACACGTTTTAGGGGATTGAAGTGTAAGAAAAACAAAACGAAGGCGGTCAAAAAAGACAGATTGAACCGCCGCACGTAGATCAGATCATTCCCTTTATCTTCTCAAGCACACGCACAGCATCTTCTCTTTTTACATCCACGTCATGCTCCAACAAAAGATCAAGCAGTTTTCCTTGATCCGGATCACTAATGATACCTTTTTTCATACACTCACTGACGATATTCTG
>JBGOYM010000203.1:0-3783 GCA_041479675.1 Candidatus Methanoperedens sp. | reverse complement strand
TCGGCAAAGTATCTCTATACAATAATGGAGAGAATACGACGCTCGTGAGCATTCGCGCAGAGCAGGTCGCAATCGTGGATGAGAATGTAAGGGACACATGGCTCCTCGAAACTGCAAAGGCGACCCTTGACAGGCTTTCAGCACTCAAGGCCAACCCGGTCTTAGAGCAGGAAGTGGCTGCAGCATACCCGACAAGGGAGAACTATAAAGAGATCGTCAAGAAGGTCATGCTGTCCATGAAGAGTGATGTGGGTTCCCCTATACTCACATCTACACCTGCACCCACACAACCTGCAGCCCAGGTGCCAGCAGCAAAGATCCCCGATGCAGCACAATCTGATGAGCCGATGTCGGATGAAGACATGAAGAACTTCGTTGAGCAGCAGATAATCACGCGGAACACGAAAGGTCAGGGTGTCAAAATAGAAACCCTGGGTAATCCATGCAAAGGCGCCGGAATGAAGTTGACTCAACTGGAGACTGCAATCCAGGGATTGATGAATGAAGGCAGAATATATGAGCCCAAATTGGGTGTCCTGATGCCAGCAGGAGTGTGAAAACTTATGAAGAACGTAGATCTCAAGCTTGAAGGTAACATCCTTACCATCAAAGTGGATATTTCAAAGGAGTTCGGTCCTTCAACGTCTGGAAAGACCATCATAATCGCATCTACTGAAGGCAACAAAGCTGTGCCTGGAAAAGAAGATGTCAAGATCGGACTGAATGTATATAAGAAAAAGTAAGCCTTGCCGATAACAGCAAGACATAAAGACTCCCGGGGCTGCGAGAGCGGCCCAGCTATTTTTATTGGGTCGTCATCGACCTCGGATTGAAATCCGAAAGACATCAAGTGGATGCTCATGGGTTTTGTATTTCCGTTGGTGCTCCGGTTTTATGAGATTCCATTCAGTCATACACCAATAGCCGAGAGAACCATGTACCCAAACATGATTAGAAAGAGAATATAAAAAGACGAGATAAACGCTTTTAATGGAAACATCATACTGGGATATTTTACAGAAATAAACCAATATGCGGCTAAAGGCAAGATAAAGAACGAAAAGGGTACAAAGAAGAACATGATTAAAATAATAGAAGATGCAATGAAAGAACTAACAAAGGCCTTTAATGCAAAGAAATAAGACATGTTCTTAAAAACATACATTCCCATTGCGAAAAATATTGAACAAATAAACAGCGGTAATAAAAATACCATAAAAAAAAGAAAATATTTGTTTAAACCTGAACCCACAAGATAGTTCTCTATGGATGTAAGAGTTCCTGAAAAAATTCCAGTAAACATCAATTTGAGAGGGAAAGACAATGTTCCAGCAAGGAAAAAAAGAAGATATACCCAAAATTTTATGTTTTCATTTTTTTTGTTAATCATTTCCTGCTTAGCCATAATCTCTTCTTTTTTAGATTTACGTTTCGTTTGAATTAATAAGAAGAAAACGGCGATAACTATTATAAAAGCTGATGGAAGTATCACATTCCATGGAGTGGTGCTGGTCTCTATAGGTTTTGAAGGTTTTGATGAAGTTATGGATCCGTTTTGTGGAGCAAATGCGTATAAATTTCCATCATTAGAGCCTACATAGACCATTCCTTCAGAAATTGCAGGACCGACCGTGTTGCCAGTTTCGTATTTCCATTTCAGGTTGCCTGTGCGTGCATCAATTGCATATAGATATTTATCTACAACTGTGAACACTGCATTTCCAGAAACTGCTGGAGAAGAAATAGAATCGAAACCACCAGTCTTGAATTTCCATTTCAAGCTTCCTGTGTTGGCATCCAGTGCATATACATAGCCATCCAAAGCATTTAGGTACACCACTTCTCCAGAAACGGCTGGAGAAGAATATGGGAGGCTGTTATTAGTCTTGAATTTCCATATTACGTTTCCTGTGTTTGCATTCAGCGCATACAAATAGGTATCCCAAGAACATATATACACAACTCTCCCAGAAACCACGGGAGAAGAATCGACTTCATCAATATCGGATTGCCATTTCAGGATTCCTGTGCTGGCATCCAGTGCTTCAACAGGTATCCCCCAATTGCCGCCTATAAACACCATTTCTCCAGAAACTGCAGGTGAAGACCTCGCGAGATAAACACTATTATATCTCCACTTCAAGCTTCCCGTATCTGCATCCAGCGCATAAATATATTCATCACCAGCTATGTATAATATCCCATCGGAAACTGCCAAAGAACCGAATTTGCTGTCACCCCTAGATTTCCATTTCATATTAGGCAGAGTACGTTTGAAGTAAACGCTTTGACCAGTATAAAGCTTGTATTTCCATTTGAGGCTGCCTGTACTTGCATTCAGCGCATACAAATAGGTATCCGCAGAACTTATGAATACCAATCCTCCAGTAACAGCAGGAGAAGAATAAATCGAACCGTCAGTTTCGAATTTCCAGTTTAGGCTTCCTGAAACTGCATCCAACGCGTACACAAAGCTGTCATCAGAAGCTATGTACACGACTCCATCGGAAACTACGGGAGAGGAATAAATTGAACCGCCAGTTTTGTATTTCCACAGCAAATTTAGGGGGGGTTCTACAGTTTCTTCAGCAACACCTGTATGCGAAGCATCATGCATGAACATAGACCAATCCCCAGCATCTGCTACCTGCATTAGCACCAAAATCAACAATCCCATATACAACACTTTTACACTGCCGATTTTTTCCAAATTTTACCCACCCCTTAATCAAATCAGGGATTCTCACACAAAGCTATTAGGTTTTGAATTGTCTTTATTGAATTATTAAAAGGTGTCATAATTATTAATACTATTCTCTTAGGTTTTTCGATTTTTTTGAGATCAACCCTCTGGACACGCTCAAGCGCCGCAAGGCTGGCAACCTCAATGCGATTTTAAATAAAATTATCACGGGCGAATTATCAGGTTACTGATATTTCAGGAGTTGTAATGTCAGAAAATAATCAATTTAAGGTCGCCTTCACTGGGCATCGTCATCTGAAATACGATGATGTAGTACGGTCTCTGATTAAAGTGCACTCGGATTTCCCGGGCGCTATGTGGATCACCGGCGGCGCATATGGGTTGGATTCCCACGCGGCTCGATATGCGTTGGATAATTCAATCCCATTGTGGCTTGTCCTTCCATTCCCGGCTAAGATCCTGTGCGCGAAATGGATCTCATATGATTCACAGGAATTGCTATTCAGGTCGGTCAAAGAATGCACGAAGTTGTCTGTGATATCCCCGGTATTTTCCATGCAATCATATCAGCGCCGAAATGGGTTGATGGTGGATGCTGCTGATGTTCTCGCTGCCTTCTTCGATGGTTCACCCGGCGGCACTGCGAATTGTGTCCGCTACGCCAATGATGTCGGCAAGAAGGTTGTCAGGTTCCTGGGTTCTTAAAAGAGTTGGAAAGGAGTTGAAAATTATGTCAAATATTCAAACAACAAACGACATCAAATCTGAAGAAATCGAGCCGCATATGAGTGCGGAAACATACAGTTTCGTGATGGGCTGGAACTATTATCCTGAGCCCACCACCGGTGAGCGCCAGATAAAACTGGACATACATGTCAGTATGCCGTTCTCAGCGGATCCGCCGAGCGCCGTGTGTCTTTTACCCGAGCATCTATTAAGGAGAAGACCAACCCCCGGAGCTGGATTCTGTGAAGGTAACCACTATGGCGAGAAGCCGAAGCCCAAGCCCAGTAAAGCGGTCAGCCGCCCCTGGCAGACCCAATCCAGCAAAGCGGCATGGAACGAACGCGTTGAAAGGC
>JBGOYM010000202.1:0-3813 GCA_041479675.1 Candidatus Methanoperedens sp. | reverse complement strand
CTTCTGCACGCGATGGGTCATTAGTGCTTGAAAAGCCCACGGCTCCTTTCACGATAGCGCGTATCCCTATGCCTGAGATAAGACTTTCTTTCGCAAGGTCGATCTCATCCTTCTGCACATCGATCGTTACAGACCTGCCGCGAATGCAATATATCTCAGTTTCATCAGCGCCAGCTTTCTTTGCGTATCCAAGTGATTTTCGTGCTATCTCAAAAATGTCAGTCATCGAAGGTTAATTAAAATTGAAGTAAGATAAAGATAACCTATGCGCGTCCTTATAATAGATGGTTATGTGGATGAACCCGCATGTCTTGGTGTCCCGCCTTATATGGCGCCGTATCCAAGGTATATTGCGGGCGCCCTGGTTGAAAAAGGCATACCGGAAGAGGATATTGCCTATCGCACGATAGACCAGCTTCGAGCTGTCAAAGAGAAGCTCAATTACGATATCACGGTCGTCGTGGCAGGGACGACCGTGCCGGGAAAATACCTGCGGGCGACCCCTATAAGCCGGAATGAGATCGGGGAGCTTTCCTGCCTGGTAGGGACAAAGATTCTCGGTGGGCCTGTAAGGCTTGGATTCGGGGAAGAAGGCGGCACATCAGCAAAAGAGCTTGCTATAACCGGATTTTTGCTTGCAAAAAACGATATAGAAGCTTACGTTTATGATATTTTGGACGACCTTTGTGACCCTGACAGCGTGGTGCACAGGATGAGAACCACAGCGGAGGTAGCGCGATGGGGGGGGAAGGGGGCGTTCATTATCAGGCAGCACCCTGATCATCCTTATGTCATGTGCGAGCTTGAGACCTACAGAGGCTGTCCGCGCCATTCTCACTGCTCCTTCTGCACAGAGCCGTTCTACGGGAAGCCTGACTTTCGCAAGATCAGGGATGTGATAAATGAAGTGGCTGCACTGTATCAACACGGCGCTCGCTATTTCAGGCTCGGCAGGCAGCCTGACCTGTTCATGTACAGGGCTAAGGACGGCGTCCCCGACCCTTCTGCGATCGAAGAGTTGTACCGGAGGATCCGCAATGCTGCGCCCGAGCTTAAAGTGCTGCATATGGACAACGCCAACCCCGTGACGCTTGCGCGGTTCCCCGAAGAGTCGCGAAAGATTGCAGAGACGATCGTGAAATACCATACCTCCGGGGATGTAGCTGCGCTTGGCATGGAGAGCGCTGACCCGGATGTTATCAGAGCGAACGATCTGAAAGCTTCACCGGATGAGGTCTTCGAAGCCATAAAGCTCCTGAACGATGTGGGCGCTGCACGGGGAGAGAGCGGTCTTCCTGAGCTTCTACCAGGCATCAATTTTGTCCATGGTCTAAAAGGCGAGACAAAAAAGACCTTTGAACTGAATTTTGAGTTCATGAAGAAGGTACTTGACAGCGGTCTTATGGTACGCCGCGTGAATATCAGGCAGGTGATGACCTTTGCAGGTACGCCGATGCAAGGATATGAGGAACTTGCGGCAAAGCATAAGGGGCTTTTCCTGCGATACAAGGAAAAGATGCGAAACGAAATAGACATGCCTATGCTTCGCAGGGTGGCGCCAGCCGGGTATGTTATGAAAGATGTGCGCACAGAGATTTTTGATAAGATCACGTTCGGAAGACAACTTGGCACATATCCGCTTCTTGTGGGGATCCCGGCGCAGGTGGAACTTAACAGTATTTATGACGTCATGGTCACAGACCACGGGTACAGGTCGATAACCGGGATACCTGTGCCTTTTGATATTAACAAGGTGCCGCTGAAACTATTAGAACAGATACCCGGTGTGGGGAGAAAACAGGCTGGGAAGATAGTGATTGGGAGACCTTATAAAGATAAGGAGGATGCTGCCAGAAGGGCGGGGATAAGGAGGGAATTATTGGATCATATCGGTTTGTAAAATGTCTCAATTCCCCCTCACCGTATCGCCCTCATGCGCTCCTCCATTTGCCGAAAGATATAAATTAGACTATAACCTTATTAAGTATTGATATTAATTGGATTATAACATGACCAGCGAATACATACTGCGACTTATCCAGGAGTATAATCCCCAAAAAAGAGGGGGCGAGATCAAAATACCCTCATTCAGGAGAGAGCTTTACTTTGAGATAGAAAAATGGCTTGATAAGAAACAGGTTCTGGCAATAGCCGGACTCAGGAGGACAGGCAAAACCACGATCATGCGGCAGTTAATGCAAAAACCAGGAATTGATGGCGCTTTTTTTTCATTTGATGAAGAAGAAACACAGAAAAAAGATATCCTTGTGTTCATTATTGACTTTTTTATTAATAATTTTGGCTCAAAATATATTTTCCTTGATGAGATCCATTATATAGATGACTGGGAAGGCGTGCTGAAGAGATATTACGATCAAAAAAATATAAAATTCATTATATCTGGCTCGGAATCACTGGAGTTAAGTAGAGCCAAAGCAGCGCTGGCTGGCAGGATCATTACTTTCAAACTGGAGCCGCTGACCTTCAGGGAATACCTTGGTCTGCGTGGGAAAAATGTCGTGAGAAAAATCGCGCCTGATGATTTTGCGGAAATTGAAAAGCTTTACACGTCTGTGATCACTGAAAAGGAATTTTTCGAGAATGAATTTATTGATTATATCTATAAAGGAGGTTTTCCCGAACTGGTAAATGAAAAACAGGAGTCGGTCATTAGCACTTATGTCAGGGAACTGGTCGTAAAAAAAATAATTTACAGGGATATACCTGCAATATTTGAAATAAGGAGAAGGGATCTGCTTTTTGAACTTTTTCAATATGCATGCAGCAATTCAGCCAATCTTTTTGATATAAAGAACTTATGTACTACTTTTAAAGCGGATTATGAAACTGTAAGCAATTACCTCTTCTACCTGCGTTCTGCTTTTCTAATAAAAGTGGCTGAGTCCTATTCAAGAAGCCCTGCAAAGCGGGCGCGCCGGAATAAAAAGATGTATGTTCAGCATCCTTCAATAGCGTTTGTAGTGCTTGGTTATGGCAGGGAAATGATTGTTGAAAAGATACTCGGGCAGTATGTTGAGTCTGCGTTTGCGGGTGACTTTTTCTGGAGGGACAGGCAGAAAAATGAAGTGGATGTGGTTCTTGAAAATAAAGCGCTTCTTCCGATCGAGGTGAAATTTCAAAGCCAGATAACATCGTCTGATTTTAAGGGTTTGATGAAATGCATGGAGGAATTCGGGCTTGAGAAAGGGATACTCGCTACGCGTGATGTATTTGATAAGAGAATTATTGGTGGGAAGGAGATCCTGTTGATCCCGGCATGGCTGCTCATGCTGGTGTATTGAATACATGAAAATCCGTTTGATCCACGTCATCCGTGTGCATGGATGAAATCCTTGCAGGTTATTAATAACGCATTCTGTTAAAAATATTTACCAGAATGCATGCATTCTGACAAAAATATTTTTCGAAATGCTCATTCCAAAAAGACGAAAAAATCACATTTGAAATAGGCGGCGCCGGAAAAAGAAGAAAGCAATTAAAGGGAATTTCTGGCAACAGGTTTATTCTCACACAGCCCGGAAATTTAGAAAAAGGAATACCGCTGATACTTTTCGGATTTTTGTGGTGATCGTGCGCGAAAAATGAGCCTCCCCACCCTAAAGGGTGGGGTATCCTATCCCGTTCTTAAGCTATAAAACGACTCAATGTTAATTGGGGATTTTGTTTCCCTTTTCCCGTTTTTGGCTCAATGGTAAATTCTTTTTGTTTTCCTTGTGATTCCTTGATGTAATATTCAACAGTCTCTGCAGTAACTGATCCTACTGATCTGAAGAATTTACCGGCTGACCATAG
>JBGOYM010000201.1:0-3825 GCA_041479675.1 Candidatus Methanoperedens sp. | reverse complement strand
TTTTTACTATGGATTCGATAATCGGGCTGTTCAAACGTTTGCCTTCTATCGCACCATCAAGGTCAATGAGGTGAAGAACGCCAGCACCTTCCTCTACCCATCGAGCGGCAATGCCCAGGGGGTTGTCAAGAGATACTCTCTCCGTTCCGGGGATGCCCTGGATAAGGGAAACGCATTTTCTATTCTTGAGGTCTATTGCAGGGATTATTCTGAACATGATGTCACTTCCAGACTTTATGGTTTTTATTGGTTCCCGTCGCACCGGGACGTATGTGAACTACCCAAACCATAAAGGGCTTTGGGCGTCCCGCTGCATTGACCCTCTATTGAGAAGTCCTTAACGGGCGTTAATTCCGGTAATTCCTACCGTACTATTTGATCTTTTTAATATATTAATTGCAGCGTTATGATCTCTATCCAGAACAAGACCACAGAAGGGACAACTATGTACCCTTACTGACAGGTCTTTCGTTGCTGAATTACCGCATCTGCTGCAATTCTGTGATGTGTTTCTTGCATTGACAAATTCCACGAATTTACCAGCGTATTCTGCTTTGTATTTCGTCAAAATCATCAACTGATTCCAGCCAGCATCGGATATGGACTTTGCAAGATGATGGTTATACATCATGTTTTTTATCTGCAAATCCTCAAATACGATACGATCAAAGGAATCTACCAGTTTTCTTGATGTCTTATGAGCAAAATCTGTTCTCTGATTCTCGCAGAAACTCAGGCGATTCAATCTCTTGTCCGTTACTCATTGTTATCAGGGAACTCAATCCGACATCTATTCCTGTTTCGGTCTTGATCTCAACAGGAATAATAGGTTTTTCGATTTCACATGAGAAGGAAACATACCACTGATCGATATCTTTCTTGATGGTACAGGTCTTGATTTTGCCTTCAATCTCTCGGTGTTGGATTATCTTGATGTTTCCTATCTTCGACAGGTTAAGTTTTCCGTCTTTGATTGAAAAACCCATTTGAGGGTATGCGAAACTGTTATACCTGTTCCTGCCCTGAAATCGAGGATAGCCGAAGCCATTAAAGAAATTCTTGAAACTTCGGTCTAACCGTTTAAGGGTGTTTTGTAGTACCTGAGAATGTACTTCTTTCTGGAAATCGGTCTTTGATTCAGACAGGTCGTTTGCCTGATATTCGTAACTTATCCATTCTGGCGTGCCCCATGGAAATACATCAAATTCCTTTTTGATTCTGTTAAGCTCTGCTTGTCGCTTTCGTTCTGCAAGAGATTCATTGTAGAGATGTCTGCATGTGGTAAGAGTCCTGTTCAGCTTGACCTCTTGATTCTTGTTTGGATATATCCTGAATTGATATGCTTTTTTCATGCGCTCTCGACAAACGATTTTTCGGGGATAGGTATTACAATTCCAAGGGGTACGATTCATCTCAGCCCTCGAAGGGCTGAGTGTTCTCTACCCCTTGACCCCAACGAATAAAATAAGAATATCAAAATCAAATCCGTAAAGTTTATATCGTCAATTGACGTAAATTGTATAAGGCAAAAGTCGACATGTAGTTTCCTCCTAAATCCCGTCAACGATACTATTCTTCCGGCTTTTGCCCTCCTAACGAATAAATCCAGCTTTTTTTACCTTCAATATGAGCCTGAAACTTTTGAATAAGCTTTAATATAGTCAATACCATTACGGGAAAGATTGAAATGAATATTATTTTACTTGGTCCACCGGGAGCAGGAAAAGGTACACAGGCAAAAAAAATCTCAAACTATTCCCTCCCACACATCTCAACCGGAGATATGCTGCGCGAAAATATCAACAATAACACACCGCTGGGACTCAAAGCAAAATCGTATATGTCAAGGGGAGAACTCGTCCCTGATGAACTTCTGATAACCATTATAAAAGATAGGCTATCAAGGTCAGACTGTTCCGGAGGATTCCTGCTTGACGGATTTCCGCGCACGATTCCCCAGGCAGATGCGCTCCAGATGATACTGACAGAATCCAGCAGGAAGCTCGATGTTGTCCTGAATATAGACGTTGATGACGAGGAATTGATAAAGCGTCTCTCGGGGAGAAGAATGTGCGCGTGCGGCACAAGTTTTCATATGGTTTTTAACCCGCCTGAAAAAGAAGGTATATGCAATGCATGTAACGGAAAGTTATATCAGCGCGAGGATGATAAAGCAGATGCAATAAGGAACAGGTTAGTTGTTTACAAAAATCAAACACAGCCCCTGATAAATTATTATGTTGAGAAAGGTCTCCTCCGTAGAATAGACGGAAGTAAGGATATCTCATCAATATTTGAAGATATTCAAAAAGTCCTGGAGAAATATGATTAAAAAGATGATAGATAAAATGGCTATATGGCTTGGATTATTCATGATGTTCGGCATCATTCTGATCCCGGACCTAAGGGATGTTATCGGAAAGTTAGTCGGAGGATTATTGAATCCATTGCTATCGATACTGCCGCTTCATATAATAATATTCATGCTTGCGGCAATTACAGGTCTATATGCCTCTCTCATCCAGAAATATACCATGGACTGGGAACTGATGAGGCGCGTGCAGGAGCGGTCAAAGGTTATGCAAAAAGAACTGAGGCAGGCGCAACTATCCAATAATGCCGCGAAAATCAAGAAATTACAGGCCCAGCAGGCTGAAATGATGGAAGACCAGATGGGAATGATGAAACAGCAGTTCAAGCCCATGCTGTATATCAGCATAATCTCGATACCGCTTTTCTTCTGGGTCTATATCGCTATTTCCCAGTCACCGAATGCGTCTATCATTTTCCCATTCTGGGGAGAGCATAGATTGACTGACAAGGTTTTCTGGGAGATCCAGTACTGGTTATTCTGGTACTTCATATGTTCAATGCCCGTGAGCCAGATAACAAGAAAGGCTTTGAACATAGGTGGAATGTAATTGAAAATCACGATCAGTGGACCCCCGGGCAGCGGCAAGAGCACATTATCAAAGCTTCTGTCCGCAAGGTTGGGACTGGAACTTGTATCCATGGGAGATATTTTCAGGAAGCTTGCAAATGATAGGTGCATGTCGCTTGATGAGTTCGGAACGCTGGCAAGATGCAATGATGAAATAGACCGGAAGCTTGACGAGGCACAAAAGAAGATCGCAAAGGAAAAAGACAACATTATCCTCGAGGGAAGGCTTTCCGGGTTCCTTGTGGATGCTGACTTGAAGGTATGGCTCAAAGCCCCTCTTGAGATAAGGGCAGAGCGCATCGCGAAAAGAGAGAATAAACCAGTTTCGTCTGCAATGAAAGAGACTTCAGAACGGGAAGAATGCGAAAGGGTGCGATATCTTAATTACTATAATATTGACATAAGGAACCTGTCGGTGTATGACATTGTTATTGATTCTTCCAGGTTGAGTCCAGAAGAAATTTGTGAAATAGTCGGGAAAGCGGTCAAATGCCTGAAATGAACCTGTTGCCATCTGAAATAAGAAGAGAGACTTTTGTTAAATCAGAGGATACAAGCGATGAGCTTTTCGGCAAAAGACCAGATGAGAGATCTATACAGGAATACATCCAGAAAGGAGTGGTCAATCTTGATAAGCCGGCGGGACCCACGAGCCATGAAGTTACATCATGGGTGAAAAAGATCCTGGAACTTAAAAAAGCAGGGCACAGTGGAACACTTGACCCGAACGTGACCGGACTGCTCCCGGTTATGCTGGGGCATGCTACAAAGGCTGTTGATGCGCTCCTGACGGCAGGAAAAGAATACATCTTCCTGATGAAATTGCACACGCAAGTCCCGGAAAAAGAATTAAAGAGCGTCTTCAGGGAATTCAAGGGGGAAAT
>JBGOYM010000200.1:0-3877 GCA_041479675.1 Candidatus Methanoperedens sp. | reverse complement strand
CTCCCCCATCCATCTTAACATTTCCCCAGTTATCCCGAAATCTGATAGTATGCGCTCAACTGGTGGGAGTATCTGTTTATTGACATAGTAATCCACATCCAGAGGCAGTTTTTTTTCTTTTGCGTATTCAGGGTCTTCCGCTCTTTCCACGAACATCCCCTTCCCTGCGAGAATAACAAAAGGTATCCTGTCGCCCACATTGGCAACTATACCTCTTTTCTGCAATTTTTCGATTACCGTTACATGCGGTTGTTTGTTCTTATAGCTCTCGATCTTTTTGGTGTACTGCCTTGTCAAAATCAGGTCTTCGAACAGCTCGCTATCTTTACTTACATCCATCGACCTTATGCGGTTTATGTTGTCCTTCACAAGTTCGACCGCATCATCCACTTTGCCCTCTTTTAGCACAAGCTCGAGTACTCTTTCAATAGTCTTTGTGGTTAATCCACACCAGTCCCGGCGGACCGTTTCCATGCCTTTTACTTTGATCTTCTCCTTCATGCCCTGCGCAGTTTTTTCCCATATAAGGAGAGCGTACCGCTTTTTAGCTATGAATATGGCCCGCCTGGCAAATGAATCAAAAACAAGTTCCATAGGCTTGACAAGAGACTCGGTTACGGTATTGGCGATGCTATTTCCCACAAACTGCGCCTCATCAAAAGTGAGCTCTTTATCAATGAGATGCACAAAAACACTGTCCGTATCCCCGTATACTACAGATAAACCAATGTGTTTCCCGTCTTTTATTTCATCCTTTTTAAATACCAGACCATCTTTCAGGGTTATTTCCTTTATATCTTCCTCAATAAGTTTCTTGGTGCGCAGGATATTCTCGCGTCCAAAGCTCGTTACCGCGCTTGCAAGTGTCAAACTGTAAAGCCGTGCCCGCGCATATCCTGAATAGCCATAGAAGCTGTTAAGAAGTATCTTGAGAGCAAGCTGGGTTGCATCAAGCACCCGGTATTCCTCCTCGCTGGCTGTTTTCATCTTTGCGCGTGTAGACTGCCGCCGGTTCAGGAGTTCTTCAAGTATGGATGGTACAATTCCTTTTACTACGTCCTGTGAGACAAAAACGCCACCTGTTGGTGCAACGATCACATCATCGGGTCTATCACCTATCACTTCTGTTGTATAGCACAGGTTGTGCGCCATCATGATGGTCGGGTAAAGCGATTTGTAGTCGAGTATCACGATATTCTCAAGAAGCCCCTTCTTTGGCGGAAGCACCTCTGCGCCAGCCAGTTCCTCGCCTTCATCATAGCGCTCATCAGAAATCTCCCCTGTGGGCCGCGCTGGCAGTACCCGGTCGTGTTTCATGTACTCGCGCAGGATTAGATTTTCAACCATCTGGGTCTGCCCCCCGTCAAGGATATCCTGGAGCAGCGTCCCGCTCACCCGGGCAAGAGCTATGTACTTGTCTATAAGCCGCAGCTTCAAAAGGAATGCAAGAGCAAGCTCAGAGTCGCGCCTTGAATATTCGATGAATTTCGCAAGCTTCTCACCGTTATCATTCCAGTAAGCTTCCATTTCAAGGAAAGGTATATCAAGTTTTTCAAGCCCGAGCAGTTCCTTTGCAGCATTCCTCAGCGTGTACTGCTTAAGGGAAAATTCACGGCGAAGCAGCGGCAGCACATCCACAGCGATACGCCCCATCACACTTACCCGCGTGATGTTGCCGATCTTCCTGTAATATAACGTTTTTCCGTCCCTTCCTGCAAGAGGTTCTATATTCGCCCCTTTTTTATTCAGGGCCTTTATTCTGTCTACGATGTATGGAATATCAAAACTGTTCGAGTTATAACCCAGGAGGATGTCGGGGTCGTATTCCCGGATGATCTCAAAAAACCGCCGCAGCATTGCCTCTTCACTACCGCAGCTCTCGACATCGCCACTCATTCCGATCTGCTTTCCCGCAAGCACAAGTGTTTTTTTACCATCAAATTCCGGTGAAAAAGCAAGACTTATTAGGACAATGGGTGAATTCTCAGCCACCGGCATGGCGCCGTGTAAGGGGAGGCATTCGATATCGAAGGCAAGGTGCCGGAAGGGTGCATTTTTCAGGATATCTATGGGTTCCACATTTTTTGATGTTATCTTGATGCTGCTCTTGATTTCGGTATCATTCGCATTCCCTTGTGGTTCTGCTGTTGCCCATCCCATCCCTCCAAGGGCGTTGTCCACCATGTACCTGTTTCTGAACAGGATATCGGTTTCATAAACATCTTCCACAATCTTTTTTACCTCGTCACGAATGGCAGGTACGCCCTTCGGGTCGTAAAGAATGATCTTAAGCATGCCAACAGTGTTCTTGAAATGCCCGATGGGCTCAAACCGCCTGACAACTTCTATTCGTTTTATATGCTCCTTGAAGCGTTCCTTTAAAATATCCGCGCTTTCAGGTGGCGCCTTTGCATAAAAATATGGTTCGAAATCTGGAACTGAGCAGCAGACACTGTTCCCGGATCCGTCCCTGCCGTAAAGCCTTATAATGGGTTTCCCGTCGCTGTAAGTGTAGTCAGCGTCGAGGATCTGGAAATTCATAATAGGTTTGGATTAATCCCTTATAGATTTAAGTCTTTGCAAAACTATTTTTTATCATGCTTCGGATCGCCATCACAGGAAAACCTGGCTCAGGAAAATCCACGGTCTGCCGCAATGTGTTAAAACAACTTAAATGCACTTTCGGCGGCATGACAAGCGCAGATATCAGGGAAAAAGGAGAGCGCGTGGGTTTTGAGATAAAGGATATAGCCTCTGGAAAGCAGGGCATACTCGCTCACAAGCATGCCGCAGGACCGCGCGTGGGAAGCTACCATGTCAATATTGAGGATTTGAATTGCATCGGAGTGGCTGCAATAAAGAATGCCATGAGCACAGATCTGATTGTGATAGATGAGATCGCGCCGATGGAATTCAAATCTCCTGAATTCATTAAGGCTGTCGGGGAGGCTCTTGATTCAGATAAGGGCATGCTCGTTGTGCTGCACCAGAAGTCCGGCCATCCTGTTGCTCAGAGGATACGGAGAGAGTTTCTGGTTTATACAGTGACGCCGGAGAACAGGGAAGAGGTGGTTCTGGAGGTTTCAGAGAGGATAAATAGATCAGATGGTTAAACAATTTCTGAACAACATTCCATCTCTAAAATAGATTGATAGAGAATTTGAAACTGAAAAGACAATAAAAGAATATCTGACGACTCCCGAAATAATCGCGATCCTCGGTCCCCGCCAGTCAGGCAAAACCACCCTTATGGAGCATCTCTTCAAAACCCTGAAAGATGCAGTCTTCATAAGTTTCGAGGACAGAAAGACACTTGAAATAATTCCAGTATGCAAAAGAAGGGGGGCAGAAGCTGAAATATATCTACGACCACTACCCGAAAACAAAAATACTGATCTCCGGCTCCTCTGCGCCCGGGCTGACGATACACGGAATAAAATACCTTGTCGGGCGGATATTTGTCTTCAACCTGTACCCGCTTTCGTTCGAAGAGTTCCTGAGATACAAAGATGAGTTGCTCTTCAAGGTATATCTTGAGAAAAAAGAGGCTATTAAAGCGCATCTGGACAAAAAAGGCAGGCTTCCTGAGGTCAGCGCTGCACTTATTGAAATGCTGAATGAAGTTTATAACGAATACCTGATCTATGGCGGGTATCCAAGAGTGGCTATCTCAAAGACCGATGAAGAAAAAAAGACTGTACTGAGAAACATATATAGCACCTATTTTTTACGAGAGATGAGGCTCCCCACCCTGAAGGGTGGGGTATCCTCTATCGTTTTAAGATATAAAACGACTCAATGTTGTTTGGGGATTTTGTTTCCTTTTTCCTGTTTTTGACAGAAAGGTAGATGCTTTTTGTTTTCCTTGAGATTCCTT
>JBGOYM010000199.1:0-3883 GCA_041479675.1 Candidatus Methanoperedens sp. | reverse complement strand
GAAGTTCTCGACACCATAATCAGGCTTGGACTTGTCTCCCGCCATGACCATGCAGCTTATCTGGGAAGAGAACTTATGAAAGCCGAACTTGCCCTGAAATTCAGGAGGAGCTATTCCCAGGATGACGAATTTTGAGCTGATACAAAAATTTTCAGAGGATGAAGGGACGAAAGAACTCCTCTCACGCGCCATTAACAATGAAATGCTGGGGCTTAAAGACGGGGTTAAACTTCTTAAATCCCAGGCTCTTAATCTGCTTGGCGCAGCCGCGGATGTGCTGCGTGAGAAGAGCGCTGGCGACCTTGTAACTTTTGTAGTGGACAGGAATATCAATTACACCAATATCTGCTCTTCAAAATGCAAATTCTGCGCATTCTACAGGGAGCCTGAGTCAGAGGATGCGTATGTACTGACGCTTGAAGAGATAATGTCAAAGATCGATGAAGCTGTGAAATTGGGCGCTACCCAGATACTTCTCCAGGGTGGATTGAACCCGGAAATATCTGTAGAATATTATGAAGAGATACTAAGAACGGTCAAAAAGCGTTTCAATGTCCAGATGCATGCCTTCTCCCCGCCTGAGATAATACACATATCGAAACTTTACGGTACCGGTATAAAGGAGACCATATCGAGGCTCCACGATGCGGGGCTTGATTCCATACCCGGCGGCGGGGCAGAGATACTTGACGACAGGGTGCGGGGCTACGTTTCCCCCAACAAGATAGGATGGAAACAGTGGCGTGATTGTATGCTGGCAGCCCATTCACTTGGTATCCCTACCACAGCAACGATGGTCTTCGGGCACGCAGAGACACTTGAAGAGAGGATAAAGCATATTATCCGCATACGACAGATGCAGGAAAAATATCACGGTTTCACAGCGTTCATACCGTGGAGTTTCCAGTCAGAGAATACGCAATTGAGCGGCGCATCCACAGGTGTGGATTATCTGAAGATGGTGGCAGTATCACGGATCCTTCTTAACGGGTATGTCAGGAACATACAGGCGTCCTGGGTCACGCAGGGCATAGGGGTCGCCCAGATAGCATTGAACTTCGGGGCGAACGACCTTGGTGGGACGATGATCGAGGAAAATGTCGTCCGGGCGGCTGGAGTGGTTTTCCACAGCAAGAGCGTTGAGGATTTTGTGCATATTGCACAGAAGTTGGGGCGTCCGATTGCGAAGCGGGATACGGTTTATAACATTATAGAGAGTTATCCATCTATAATCGATTAGGAGTTTGACTGGCTCTATATGTATCGTTATCAGAAAAAGGGTGAATCTGGACAGAATGAACAGGATTGACAGGATTTGCACATAAATTTGATCCCGTCCATACTTTTAATCCTCTCAAAGAGTACATTCTATATAAGCAGGCAATATTCCTGAAACTACAAAAATAACAGAAAGAAAAACCAATGTAGACAAGTTCATTGAAGTCCTCCATACACAAACAACATGGCTCACCAGCCCCGCAAGCACAAAATACCATCTTAACAGAGAAGGTGGACTTCTCGAACACAGCATCGGAGTTGCCGAAACCCTGCTGCAACTGCGCGCCGCCATTGCCCCTGAAATCAGCGAAGAGAGCTGCGTGATCGTTGGTCTTTTTCACGATATCGGGAAGGTGGGAATGCCAGGAAAGCCATATTACTTGCCGGAAATCAAAAACGGCGAGCCAACTGGTGCTTACTCCATAAACCCTGAGATCGTTGCAATGGGTTTGTCGTTGCGCAGCCTGTATCTTGTTTCTCAGTATATCCCGCTTTCTGATGCCGAGGCGCAGGCAATCGCTTACCATGATGGGATGTACGTGCCTGAGGGGCGCTCGGTGGCGCATAAGGAAGAGCCGCTGCTGCTATTGCTGCACTGGGGGGATATGTGGACGGCGAGTGTGAGGGAAAAGAAAAGTGCACATTATCAGCACAGGTACATTCGTTGATATGAATTCCTTAGAAGCTCCGAAACCTTTATAAATTCAAAAATGAATAAATTGATTCAAAAATGAATAGATAATCATGAAATTCCACAATATCCTGGATGAAATTTTTGGAAATAAGACAAAGGTGAGACTGCTAAGGGCATTCTTCATGTATCCTGAAAAGGGATTCACAGAAAGCGAACTTGAGAGGATAGCGGAAATACCGCAGGCAAGCGTCCACAGGAATGTAAGATCTCTCATCGACAATGGATTGCTTGACAGAAAACGGATCGGTAAATCAAATCTATTTTCACTGAACAAAGAACATGTTCTTTATCCACTCCTCAACAGCAATTTTGGGCTTGAGAGAAATGTTCTCGTGGAACTTAAAAAGATGATCTCAGAAGCGGTCAAAAGCGTGGCTGAGGTAGAGCTTGCGGTTCTATTTGGCAGTATAATAAAGGGCATGGAAAGATCAGATAGCGATATAGATATCTTTATTCTCTGTAAAGGCGAAACTTCGAAATTAGAAGATAAATTGAAAGACCTGACAAATATTTCTCAAAATAAATTCGGCAATCCTGTATCACTGATGATAAAACATAAACGGGAGCTTCAAGACTTGAAAACCAGATCAATTTACAGGGAACTAAAAAGCGGTGAGACCATTTTCAGACGTGAGGGTTTTGAATGGTAAGAGGTATAGCTACAAAACCTGCAAGGATAGGCTCAGATAAAATATATTTCACCAAAGCCGGAGAGTTCCTGAGAGGCGCCATAATTGAGGCAGATAAAGAGAATTGGAACTCTTCAGCGGTCCTTTCCATTCATGCTGTCATTAGCGCATGCGATGCGATTTGTGCCAGATTTCTGCAGTTACGTCATGGTGGAGCGGATCATATGCAGGCAGTAGAACTTCTGGGCAGTCTCCCTCTGGAAAGATCTGAAATTGAATCAAAGCTGAAGCAGGTGAGAAGGATAATATCATTGAAAAATGCCGCTGAATATGAAGACAGGCTGATCAAACAAAGTGAAGCTCAGGAAATTCTAAAGGATGCCCGGCGACTTTTTGAGTGGGTTGAAACTAAGCTTGGAAAATAAGTTTGAAAACCAACTGGCGCATACACCATAAACCCTGAGATCGTTGCAATGGGTTTGTCGTTGCGCAGTCTGTATCTTGTTTCGCAGTATATCCCGCTTTCAGATGAGGAGGCGCAGGCGATCGCTTACCATGATGGGATGTATGTGCCCGAGGGGCGCTCGGTGGCGCATAAGGAAGAGCCGCTGCTGCTGCACTGGGCTGATATGTGGACGGCGAGTGTGAGGGAGATGAGGGGGGAGATTTCATGACAGGATTTTGGTTTTTTCAGACAGGATAACAGGATGAACAGGATTAGATGTAAAATTTTATCCTGTCAATCCTGTCAATCCTGTCCAGAATCCGTTCTGTCTGGCTCGATGTAAAAGCCATTGTTCAAGGTTATGGGGAAATCTGTATTCGACGGTCTTTTCTTGCGGGGTCAAATTGCCCGAACGAGGAGTCTAAACTCAGGGGATTGACAACATTATTTGGATGGGCTTTTTTTCTTTCGGATTTGAAGACGTACTACTTCTGGTTGGGACGCCACTCAAGGTATCTGATTAACTCACCACATGATTCTATTTTGTCTTAAATTTCCTAAGTATTAATGCCTATAAGATTATACAAACTCATGCATATCAAAGGAAACAACCTTAAAACCGCTATACTCAGACCTCGTGTATTGTGTGGGTATACCATGACTTATTTTTGGACATCCGATTCCTTTTTAAATCGAATCAAACCACTAATAACCTCAGGAATTGATTTTTCTTTGCTTGTGCGATGATTCATTAACCATTCCCAATCAGATTCATAAATTCTAACTGGGATTGTTTTCGGCATATTTCTTTGCCTCGTTTATTTTTTCTTTTGCCTT
>JBGOYM010000198.1:0-3884 GCA_041479675.1 Candidatus Methanoperedens sp. | reverse complement strand
TGTAGGGAGTAATGCCCCTACAAAAAGATAAATATTTCGGTCGGATTTGGTGATAAAAAACAGTTGATAGAATGTGAAATTGAGTTATTGAGAGGGTACGGTTGAAGGATGTAGGGGGGAAAAGTCTAACTGTTCAGGTCATTAAAGCTCAAGATACATGATCTCATAAAAACAGGCGTAAACCCGAAAAATATTTTCTTTTTTTCGATCGCTAAAGAAATGGAAATCAGTTCTCATGTTACTGTAAGGGATTACCTGGAATTGCTGGAAGAGCTATATGTTGCAAGAAGCTTTTTCCAGTTAAAAAGAGAACGTCCTGCCTTCAGAAGCGACAGAAAAGCATATTTTATCGATCCATTCCTGTTCAGGGTCTTTTATAAAAGATATTCCGGAACTCACGAAGTGCCATACGAAAGGATTGCTCATGTCGTGGAAGGTATTGTAGGTGAGCATTTAAAAAGAAAATTTGATGATGTTTATTTCTTTTCAGGAAAGAAAGAGATCGATTTTATTCTGAAGGACGCAGGAATAGAAGTAAAGTACGGTCATGCGACAGAAATGGATTTTCCCGGATATGATATAAAAACAAAGATCATTCTATCAAAGACAGATTTTAAAACGACAGGTGAAGTTATGATCATTCCGGTTTCAATATTTCTCGCGACTCTTTGAGAATAAAAGCTCGATTATTACCATTATTTCTTCACTTCAGGCGTTTCTCCACTATGCCAGGCCAGATAGATGCCGATACGATCATGCTCAGTATGAACACGAATATCATACCAGCCATAATATCCACATCCGTATACAATGGGATTGCCCGGCTGCTGTTTTTAAGCAGTGCCAGTGCGAGGAATACCACAACTATCACAATTGATGATACAATGCTTGCTATAAGGCTGTACATACCTGTTTTGCCTTTCATTTTATCCTGCTCCTTTTCATGAGTAATGAATTAGTCGTTACCGAGATAGAGCTCATTGCCATGAATGCGGCTGCAAGTGCAGGTGTTATTATGATCGTATGGTAAAAAGGATACAGTATTCCCGCTGCGAGGGGTATACCGATACTGTTGTATCCGAATGCCCAGAACAGATTCTGCTTGATCTTGCTCATGGTCAGCTTACTTAACCTGATGGATGCTACCACATCAAGAAGATCATTCTTGATAAGCACGATGCCGGCTGATTCCATAGCTACATCAGTTCCTGCTCCCATGGCAATTCCAACATCGGACTGGGTCAGCGCGGGTGCGTCATTGATGCCGTCACCCACCATTGCCACGATCTTACCTTCAGCCTGCAGTTTCTTTATCTCACTTGCTTTGTCTTCAGGCAGCACTTCTGCAAGCACACGGTCGATACCAACCTGTTTTGCTATGGCAGAGGCGGTTCGTGCATTATCACCAGTGATCATCACAACTTCAATACCCATTTTGTGCAGCCTGTCAACCGCTTCCTTCGAATGTTCCTTGAGGGTATCGGCGACTGCCACAATACCTATGGCTTCCTTATCTACTCCAATTAGCATGGCAGTTTTGCCATCATTTTCCATTTTTTCCATGGATGCGTTTAAATGGGTCACATCTATTCCGTTATCAGCCATGAGTTTGCGCGTGCCCAGCAGTATCCGCTTCCCGCCGAATCCAGCTTCAACCCCGCGACCTGCTATGGCTTTAAAGGATTCGGCATCCGGTACATTGATGCTGCGTGCTGAGGCGCCCTTCACGATGGCTTCACCAAGCGGGTGCTCAGAGCCCTTCTCTGCTATTGCAGCCATACGCAAAACTTCTTCTTCAGAGTGCTTCGATGTCCGGATGACATCTGTGAGCACGGGTTCGCCCCGTGTCAGTGTACCTGTTTTGTCAAACACGATGGTGTTCAGTTTATGCGCCATCTCAAGGGGTTCACCGCCCTTGATCAGGATGCCGTTCTCAGCGCCTTTACCAGTACCTACCATGGTTGCGGCAGGTGTTGCAAGCCCGACTGCGCAGGGGCATGAGATAACAAGTACTGTAATGGAGATCAGCAGGGAGAACAGGAATGGACTGACCCCTGCAAATGCCTCCGAGCCTGCGACCCCGAACACCTCAAAACCTATAAAGAACCAGAAGAAGAATGCAAGAAGCGCTATCACATGGACAGCAAGGATGAAGTGACCTGCCACCACATCTGCTATCTTCTGTATGGGTGCCTTGGATGTCTGGGCGTTTTCCACAAGTTCGATTATCTGGGCAAGAGCGGTATCAGAGCCTACTTTTATTGCCCTGAACCTGAACGAGCCTGATTTATTGATCGTGGAACCAATTACGATATCCCCGGGGTTCTTCTCCACAGGAATGCTTTCCCCCGTGATCATAGCTTCATCAACAGCAGATACGCCTTCAGTAACCACGCCATCAACAGGCAATTTCTCGCCAGGGCGCATCACAACGATATCACCTACTTTCACATCTTCAACAGGCACTTCTTTTTCAACGCCGCCCACGAGAATACGGGCGGTCTTTGCCTGAAGTCCTATGAGTTTTCTTATGGCTTCAGATGTTTTGCCTTTGGTCGTGGCTTCAAGATACCTGCCAAGTACGATAAAGGCGATCAGCAATGCTGCGGTGTCATAGTATGTGTGCATATAACCTGGTCCCAGGTCAAGGAACGTCGCAGCAACGCTTACCACATATGCGGCGCCTGTTCCTGTCGCTATAAGTAGGTTCATGTCGGTGACGCCATGTTTTAATCCTTTGTAGGTTCCGACAAAGAACTGTCTGCCAGGGAATAGCATTACGATCGTGGTAAGGACGAACAGAACCTTATCATCAGTCAGAAAATACGGGACGAACCATAGAAGATTCGGGAATGCATTTGCCATATCCCCGAAAGAGATGGGAATTCCAAGTGCAACTGCTATTATCAGATTGATACGCTGTTTTTTGATCTCATCTTCCCGTGCTTTGCGTTCCCTGTCTTCGGACTCTTTCTTATCGACTTTGCGGGATGCTGTGTATCCTATGCCTTCGATGGCAGATATCATGTCATCCACAGACACTAGTGAAGGATCATATTCAACATGGGCTTTTGCAAGTGAGAAATTGACAGTTACTGATTCAACGCCATTGAGTTTTTTCAAGACTTTTTCGATATTTGCAGCGCATGCGGCACATGTCATGCCTGATATATTAAGTGTGATTGTGGTGGCTGCACCGGATCCGTGCTTTGTTGCAAGTTTTTGTACCGTTCCTTCGTCGTCTTCAATGACCACGGGGCATGCCTGGGCGCTCTGCTGTGCTTCTGACCCCGGTTTTGTGATTGTCAGCTCACCTACTTCATAACCGGCATCGTTGACAGCTTTTTTTATTGTGTTAATGTTGGTGACACCTTCATCGAACTCTACAGTTGCGCTGTTATTCGGAAGACTGACATCAACAGATTTGACACCGTTAACTTTAGAGATGGCATCTGTCACCCTTTTGTGACAATGCATGCATGTCATTCCTTCTATCTTTATTTTTGCTTCAGTCATAATTATCCGAACCTGTTTTTATTATATTACACTTGTTGTACATCTGTACTTTACACTCGGTGTAAATATGTACTTTACGCTTGAAGTATATATGTACTTTGTGGATACCGTGGCTTTATATATAGTCCCGAAACTTTTGGATTTTAAACCCATCATCTAAGATTATGTTAAATGAATGAATAAACTTTATATATAAGTTTATCTGCCTATTGGACTACACCCAATGGAGACTCTTAAAGGGGCGATTTATAGTTCTAAACTACTTGCTTTGCCATTACTTTATTTATCCAAAATATAATAATCACCTTAAAGTTCAATTTGCTGATGATAATCAAGATTTTTTTGCAAATTATAGATTTTGTTAGTAC
>JBGOYM010000197.1:0-3890 GCA_041479675.1 Candidatus Methanoperedens sp. | reverse complement strand
TACTTCTCAAGCGCTTCGATCACAGCATATGCTGTTCTTGTAGGCTGGAGGGGATTACCCACAACATAAGCTCTTGAGTACAGTTTTGAGATTATTTCATGGCGCGTGGATTTAGTGCCGAGGCCAAGATCTTCCATTATTTTGATCAGATGTCCCTGCCCGTATCTTGAAGGAGGCTGCGTCTCTTTCCCAACAAGGTTCGTTTCTTTGACCGTCAGAACCTGTCCTTCCTTAAGCTGAGGAAGGAGCCTGTCCTCGGGGACGTTATATGAATAATACCATCGCCATCCCGGCTCGATCATCCTTGCGCCGTTCGCTCCAAAATCTTCGCCGCTTATATCCACTGTCACTGCCATGGTCTTCCATCTTGTTTCACCTGCAAATGTCGCAAAGAAACGGCGGACGACAAGTTCATAAATCTTCCACTCATCTTCCCTGAGTTCGCTTCGTTTGACAGGAGTTGCCGGGTGTATTGGCGGGTGGTCAGTGGTCTCTTTCTTGCCTCTTGTGGGCGTCAGGTTCCCTGTGAGGAGCTTCTGTGCATACTCGTGGAATTCCGTGTTCAAAAATGATTCAATAATGCCTTTGGTATCAAGCGTGGCAGGATAAACAGTATTGTCGGTACGCGGGTACGATATAAAACCGTTGACATACAGATACTCTGCTATCCGCATGGCATTTGCTGGAGATACCCCTATCGCGCTTGCGGCTCTCAGGAACTCTGTTGTATTGAATGGAGTAGGGGGTTTCTCGCTTCGTTTTCCTGCTTCGATGCTTTTGACTATTCCTGTCTTTCCGAGCTTTGCATGGACCGCTTCAGCTTCAGCTTTATCCAGGAACCTTCCTTTCTTATGCTGTGCCTCGAATTCCCCGCCGTTTGCCAGTATCGCATAGATTTCCCAGTATGGTACAGGTACGAAAATATCCCTTTCCTTTTCCCTGTTTACCAGTATGGCAAGAGTTGGTGACTGGACCCGCCCCACAGAAAGGAACTTGTCCCCGAGCCTTCCTGAACTGAGTGAGACAAAACGGGTCAGCACTGCGCCCCATACCAGGTCTATGATCTGACGGGATTCACCTGCTGCAGCCAGGTTAAAATCGATCTTCGTCGGGGAGGCAAATGCCTGCTTTATCTCTGCAGGGGTTATAGTACTGTAATGAACCCGATTTGCTGGAACATCGGGATTTATCTTCTGTATCACCTTCAGCGCCTCAACACCGATAAGCTCGCCTTCCCTGTCGTAGTCGGTGGCAATGGTAAGATGCTTTGCAACTTTTCCGAGCTTTCGAAGCGCAGTGACTATATTAGCATGCGTGGATGAAGTGTGTATCTGGGCATAGATAAGTTCCTTCAGGTCTGTCTTTTGCCAGTTATTATACTCTTTCGGGAAATCCACTTCCACGATATGCCCGGATAGACCTATCACCGCTGTTTCGTCGAATTTATAAGTATCAACGCCGCTGATCCTCTCTTTCTTCGGTTTCTTTTCGGACAGTATAGCCGCGATTCTCTTCGCTGTGTCATGCTTCTCTGTAATGATTAGATGCATCGTATCCTCAGACCACTCTGGATAAGCCAGTTAGATACATAAATAGATTTGGGCGAAAAAAAAGATAAAAAAAGCACTGTAATATTTTTTTATTAGAAACCATTATTATCACAACCACGGTTTTAAGGGGTGAGGAATCCTATTGAAAGCAACTGCATTCACTGTTGAAAATATCCCACTTATTAAGCCTGGTGACAATATCGGGAAAATCATATCTGAAAGAACAAAACTCGAAGAACATGATATTGTTATCATCTCATCCACAGTTGTATCAAAATCCGAGAACAGGATACGTTCCATAAACAATATCAGTGTGACGGAAAAAGCAAAAAATATCGCTTTAAAGAATGGCAATCAGCCGGAATTCGTCCAGGCAGTGCTTGACGAAAGCATCGAAGTGCTACTCGAATACCCTTTCCTTCTTGTCTGCACAAAAAACGGAAGTGTCTGCGTGAACGCTGGCATTGACCGTTCGAATGTTGAAGGTTCTGTTAATGTTCTCTTGCTTTCGAAAGACCCTGATGAAAGTGCAAGAAAAATAAAGGATAAGTTGTTTAAATTAACCGGGAAAAAAGTAAGTGTGATAATCACAGACACTAACGGCCGGGCTTTCAGGATAGGGCAGACAGGCGCTGCTGTCGGGATAGCAGGAATAAAAGCCATGCGTGACTGGCGCGGAACTTGTGACCTCTTCGGGAGGGTTCTTGAAGTAAAGAACGAGGGGGTCGTGGACGAACTTGCCTGTTTTGCCAATCTCCTGATGGGCGAAGGTGACGGAGGCACTCCGGTCGTGATAATCCGAGGTCTTGAAATGTATGATGAATCAAGCGTTATCAGTGACCTTTTCAGACCTGAGAATGAAGACGTGATAATAAAAGCGCTCAGATCTCTGTCAGCCTGAACTGCTTCGTATCTTTTTTTACCTCGAAGAATTCCCTTGCGATCTTTCCAACTTTTTCCCTGTATCCTGCTGGTGTGAATACCCCGAGCCTCCAGTTGTCGGTCTGAGCCTTATCGAGCGCAGCAACAAGGCTTGATGCTTTATCAAGGGCTGTCATTCTGCCGTTTATGAGAACCTGTGCCCTCATTTCAATTAGATGCGGTCTTTCTGGGATATCAACTATCACATAACCTGGTTCGATGCCCGCGCTTTCTGCTATTTCTTTTTCTACCCTGCTTACCCTGTCCCTGAATTTCAGGGCATCAGAGTTCAGAACCTCAAAACCAACATATAGCGCCCGTTTGAATAACCTCCTTTCATCAAGCCTTCCTGCGACATCGGCAGCGTATCCACCAGCGCTCTTCATATTCATCATGAACTCAGCATCATCCATCCTCTGGAGCATGGCAGGTGAAAGGGATCCACTTTCTATCATGCACTCAGCCGCATGCGTGCACATGGACTCGGCTATCCTGCTGACGTGATGGAAATAGACAGTCGGATGCATCAGGAACCTCGAGACAAGTAGCGATTCTGCTGCCTGGAGTCCCCCTGTATTAAGAACGAGTTTGTTCTCCTTAAAACTTATTTCATGTATCAGCCTTACGTGGTCTACAAGACCGAAAGCCACGCCCGTATAATGGGCATCACGCACAAGATAGTCCATTTTATCCACATCTATCTCGCTGTTGATTATCTGACCGATGCTTGTTTCACCTCTTATGTGTCTGGCAACTGCTGAAATGGATATGGAATTATCCTTGAGGACGTCAGATACTTCCCCTTTTCTCAATAATACTTCAACATCGTCGTGTTTTTTTTTCGTATACCGCTGTATGAGATGTTCTGTGGTATGGGAGAACGGACCGTGTCCCACGTCATGCAGCAAAGCTGCTGCAAGCAGTTCTTTCTGCCTGTGCTCTTCTATCTGTTCGATAAGCTGACGCGTGAGGTGATATACTCCAAGTGAGTGTTCGAAACGCGTATGGTTAGCCCCGGGATAGACAAGATTGGAGAAGCCAAGCTGCCTTATCCTTCGCAGCCTCTGGACAACGGGTGAGTCTACCAGTGAAAGTGCAAGTTCATCGAGTTCAATGTGATCGTGTACCGGGTCGCGAATGACTTTCATAAACATTTCTATTTATTAGGAAATATATAGTATAAAGAGCTACTGTATTTTTGAGACCGTTTCAATTCGTGTTGGTAGTTATCCTAAACAGTTATGGTAAATTGTAAATTGCAGTTACGGATATTGCTTAGTATATGGAATAATGTATTTGTTTAGCTCATGCACAATTCGCGTCTGAGCACTTTTTCAAGCTCATCAAATCCGTTCTTATCCTGCAATCTACAAGTTGCCAGTAAAGAAGCAATATACTGATAATTCTCAGCTCCTTTCT
>JBGOYM010000196.1:0-3913 GCA_041479675.1 Candidatus Methanoperedens sp. | reverse complement strand
TATCACTTCTATACCATCACCTGATGCTGAATCACGCTTCATGGCGTTGTGCAGTGCGCGTACTGCAAGTTCGACTCCCTCATCAATGGGCATCTTTTCAACGTACCTGTCTTCAAGAACGCCGTATGCCATGGGTGAACCAGATCCTGTTGCTACAGCTTTCTTTTCTTCTATTATTCCGCCTAAGGCGTCAAGTGAATATACTCCGGGTCCGTTCTTATCCACCCCTCCAACAAGAAGCTGAACAAAATACGGGTAGTACCTGTTGCCGCTCAATATGTTGGCAAGCAGGCTTACAATACCCTTAACTGTCATTGATTCTTCCCTTCGCATTTTGTAAAGTCTTGATTCAACCTGCATCCATTTCACAAGCCTCTGGGCATCTCCCACAGAGCCTGCGGTTGTCATCGCTACGAGATCGTCTATCTGATAGACCTTCTTTGCATCTTTACTTGCAATGAAATGTCCCATTGTCGCTCTTCTCTCGGTTGCCAGGACTACTCCCGTATCGCAGACTAAACCGATCGTGGTAGTTCCTTTATATTCCATATTGTCCATTTCAAATACCTCTCAAATACCTCATCACTAAAAATGAGAAAATTAGTACCTCTTAATTTGTGTATGGGTATTTAAAGTTTTTTAGTTAACTTTTTCAACATATTGGAAAATATAGATACATGCGTTTTGACCTGCATATCCATTCCAATTACTCAACAGATAGTAATCTTTCAGTGGATGATATCCTGAAGCAGGCTGTCAGAAAAGGACTTGACGGCATCGCTATATGCGACCACAACACGGTCGAGGGAAGTCTTCGCGCGATACAACGTGCCAGGGAACTGAACCTTTCACTGATCGTTATCCCTGGAATGGAGATATCAACATCAGACGGGCATCTCATCGTGCTCGGGATAAGAGAGGATATCCAGCCTGGTCTTACGGTATCAGAGACGATCATGATTGCCCGACAAAAAGGCGCAGTGGTGATAGCCCCGCATCCATTCAAGAAAAACAGCATCGGGTATGCAGCAAAGGACGCTGATGCCATAGAGACCTTTAATTCAAGATGCCTGTTCGGCGAGAATGAAAAGGCAAAAGAAATGGCTTTATCGCTTGGGAAGCCAGAAGTCGGCGGGAGTGACTCCCACTTACTTTCGACCATAGGGCTTGGGTTTACAGAGATAGATGCAGCGCGCAGCGTTGGCCTGGTACTTGAATCCATATGTAAAGGAAAAACAAGGTCAGGTGGGCAGATCATTCCCCCCAATATTATGATGGTCCATGCTGTACGGGGGTTGGCACGTAGAATGCGAAGACAGGCCAGACAACTCCACAGTAAGATTTTTCATATTGAGGCATAAGATTAGGTATCCATGACTGATTACGACGTTATTGTTATTGGGGGAGGCATAAGCGGTCTCCTGTCTGCGCTTACTCTATCAAAGCATGGGAAAAACGTCCTCGTTCTTGAAAAGAACAGCTCAGTAGGAGGTAACTGCAACAGCTACACAGTTGATGGCTTCCAGGTGGATACTGGCCCTCATGCAATAACGCATCTGAGAGAAGGGCCGCTTCGGCGTTTGATTGATGAATATTTCACTTATGTTCCTGTTTTCCTGGACTATGGGACGTACTATGTCAGGACAGAGAAAGGTCTTACAAAAATACCTTCCAACATCCAGGATTTTGTTACCTTTGATGTGCTTCCCAGAAAAGACCGGCTGCTTCTTTCCCAGGCGCTCACAAAGGCACTCACCTTGAACGCTTTCGGCATGCTTGACGGCAGCCAGTCAGTATATGATTTCCTGCCAAAAGGGCTTTCAAAAGACACTCTTGATTTTGTGGATGCGATCGCTCCTTTCCTGTCAGGGAGATCGATGAAAGAAACTTCGGTCAACCGGGTTCTTTATGGAAGCAGTTTTGTGAGGGACAGCGTTTCAGAGGACATATTCAAAGATGAAGCCGTGCCAAATGGGAATTCATATGCATCCACTCTCACAGGTATGCTGTCGAAATATCAGCTTACTGCGCGTCTCTCAACACTGGGAAGACTTGCCACCAACAGGGTTGCATACGCCCAGGCATACCCGCGCGGGGGGCTTAAATCCCTTCTGAATTCAGTCCTGTATTCTATGCCTTCAAATGTAAGTATTAAGACGGGGGCACATGTGTGTGAGATACTCACACTTGACTGGAGAACAACCGGAGTTGCAACAGATACTGATACTTACACTGCTGATGCAGTTGTGTACTCGGGTTTTGTAAAAACCCTCCCCTCTCTTGTACCGCTGCCCTCAGATTTTAAAGAGAACATATCCCGCATAGAGCAGACATTGAGCCTCACGATATGGCTTGGCTTGAGCGAGAAAATGAAGGAATTTGATTATATGGGGTCTGAGGTATGGTTCAAAAACGGTGCGTACTGGGCGATGCCGATCAGTAATTATGATCCGACTATTGCTCCAAAAGGCAAGCAGTTAGTCGGGTTCACGTTCATTATTGATGATAAGAAGAACATTGAAAGCGAAAAGAAGCGTGCGCTTGAAATAATAATGAGGGCTATTCCAGGGATCGATAAGAAAATCGAGATGACGCATTACCAAATAACCATTCCTGAGAAAGCCGCTGTCACCATAAACGGATTTATTGCCGGACAGCGTTCACCGATCGCGAACCTTTATCTGGCAGGGACAGATACAGATAACCGGAGCATGGGAGTCACAAGGGCGGCGTACTCGGTGCTCGAACTGCTCAGGGTCATGAAAGAGGATAAAAAGCTCTGAACTTTTTAATACTTTGAAAGCATTCAAGATATCTAATTGATATGAAAAAGATAATCGGTGCCTCGTCCTTTGCCTCGTCGTTGCCTGAACTGGAAAAAGAGGTAAAAAGCGTTGAACTTTATATTCCGAAGCTGTGGTTGTACGATAGAGGCAATTTGATAAAAGAGCGGGTGGATGAACTGCACGACCTTCTTTCCACAGGCAGTGTGCTTACCACCATGCACGCACCTTACTATGGGGATTCGCCGAACTACCCGGTAGAGCTCATGGTGGATACTGCTCATATGGGCTCTTTGCAATGGCGGCTCATGGAGGAAAGCATAAGCCTTGCCTCTGAGTTCGGATGCAGTGTCCTTGTGGTACATCCGGGAAAAATATCAGGCAACAGGGAAAATAGCTTCAGGCGCATGGTCGAAAACCTCAAAAAACTCACCGTTGAAGCCGAGAACCGCGGTATTATCCTGGGGTTTGAGAACAAGGAAGGGACTGACCCCACGAACCTGTGCTGCACAGTTGAAGAACATCTGCGCGCGATAAGGGAGGTGGATTCACCCTTTTTGAAAGCTACTTTCGACATAGGGCACGCCAACCTTACATGCGGCGGGGATATAGGAAAATTGCGGGATTTTGTAAAAGAATTGAACGGTCATGCGGTGCACGTTCATGTACACGATAATAATGGGGTGTTTGCCGAGAGTTACTTTGGCGACCTTCACGGCGCGCCAGGGGATGGAAATATTGATTTTTCGGTTCTGAGGGAACTGGACTTTAAGGGAGTTTACAACCTTGAAGTATTTTCGATGGAGGCAGTACGCGCTGGAAAGAGCGTGCTTGAGAGCCTGGTATGAAAAAAATTAACAACTAACTCGTACGAACTCAATACGAACTCACGCTACCGGAGTTCGTTTCAGTTCGTATAAGTTCGTTGTTTTCTCTGTGGTTTATTGTTTGATTTTTAACAATAACAGCGACATTCACCCCAGCGCCGCTTTCACAAATGCCAGAAATGGAGGCGAGGGCTTACCCGGTCTTGACCTGAACTCTGGATGGAACTGGGAACTGAAGAAGAACTTATGTTCAGGTATTTCCGCGATCTCCATCCTGTGGTCGTTCCTGCCTGTGAATTTCAT
>JBGOYM010000195.1:0-3928 GCA_041479675.1 Candidatus Methanoperedens sp. | reverse complement strand
TTTCTGGGTAAAAGGGTCTCCTATCTGGACCGCGGTCACCGGGGAATTCTCGTCAAGTTCAAGTGATGAGAACGTGGCTCCGTGTATGCCGTCTTTCCCGATACGCCCTCCGGTCATCACAATGAGGTCGCCTGGAAATATTTTCTTGATATGCGAGGGCTTTCCGTTAATTGTAGAGGGCATTATCCCGCCCGTCCCGCAATAGACCAGCGGTTTGCCCAGGTACCTTTCATCAAATACGATGCACCCATTCACTGTCGGGATGCCGCTTTTGTTACCACCATGCTCAACGCCCCGGCGCACACCCTCAAATATCCTCTTGGGGTGAAAGAGCCTCGGGGGAAGGGGTTTATCATAGAATGGAGAGGCAAAGCAAAAGACATCAGTGTTGAATATCAATCTCGCGCCCATGCCTGTGCCAAGCGGGTCGCGGTTCACGCCCACGATCCCTGTAATTGCCCCACCATACGGGTCAAGGGCAGAAGGAGTGTTGTGCGTCTCAACTTTCATCACAAGGTTGTACTCATCATTGAACTTTATCACGCCTGCGTTATCAGTAAAAACAGATACAAGCCAGGGTTTATTGATCTCTCGGGTCGCCCGCTTTATATATGTACTGAAAAGCGAGTTTATTGTTTTTGTTCCACCATCATCCGCATAGGTTATCTGGCTGTTGAATATCTTATGTTTGCAGTGTTCAGACCAGGTCTGTGCAAGCACCTCTATTTCAACATCCGTTGGCATCGTCATGCCAAATTTTTCTCTTTCTGGCATCTTTTTCGCAAAATAATCGCGGATCACTTTCAACTCAGAAATGTCAAGAGCAAAAAGCCGCTGCCTGCTGAGTTCTTTAAGTTCATGATCACTTATGTCAAGGTCGGTCATCGTTACTGACGGGATGTGTTTTCCAGTGACCACAGGAAGCGGGAGAAGTATGCCTTTTTCTTTATCAAATTCCCCAAAGCTTATTATTTCCCACCTTTCGATGAGCGAGTTTGCAAGAAGCCCACCCGCGATGTTACTTGCATCTTCTTTTGTGATGTCCCCGCTGATAAGATACTGTCTTGAAAAATAGACCCCCTGGATGCTTGTTTTCAGGATGTCTTCTGATGCTTTTTTTGCTGTCGCTCCTACGTTATCTGTTACTCCGGGTCTATAGCCCACCTCTATCAGCCATGAAAAATCAGAAGCAAGCGGCTTGTCGGAGAACACCTGTATAACAGGGTCGGCAAAAAGTTTTTCCCCGATAAGTTTCACCTGTCCGGTAGAAAGAGCAGAATCAAATGTATAGATCTCAATAGTTCTCACGGAATCAACATTAATACTGAGGTCTTCCCTTATCCTTTTTTTGATGCTTTCACCCAGCGCATCTCTCATTCCTTTTTTAAAACTGACTTCTATCCTGATGACCATTGTTCATTCACTGGAATCTTATTAAGGGCGGCAGGATATAAAATAATATGCAATTACTTGAAATATGAGCGTTTGGGATTCCCCACCCCCAACCCGCTCATACGATATCTCCCCAATATCTATTTTATCGCATATGAAAAACATATAGTAGCACGGTTAAATAATCATTTACTATTGCAGTAACATTAAAGTAGTACCAGGTAGTATTAATTTTAATTAAGCATGATAGTCAGAAAAAATATTACACTTGAAAATACCCACCTCAAGAAACTTGAACCCCTTATCAATAAACATGAGGGAAATCTGAGCGCAGCTATCAGGGATTCGATCGATATGACCGACGTTGTATTACGTCAATACGGTACTATCGAAAAAGCAATAACAAGCATTACCACTGAAACTAAAGAACTGACAGGACGGGAGCAATCAATAGAGTCAGGAAAAAATGTGCTTATTGCAAGCCCTGTATTCGAGTGGATGCTAAAATGGACGCAAGGAATACCAATGGATCATGAAATACTTGACGAATTGCTTGACCCGTTAAAGATCAAGACCATATCTGAACTTGATAAGCACATCAATGCCATCAGTCGTGAATCTGGCTGGAACTGCGAAGTATCCATATTCTGTATGGATAACATGGATCCTGAAACCGCAACCGTGGCGGTCACTGGAAATAATGAACTTTACCGGGATTTTCTCGCTCAACTTGTGATAATGTTCATGGTCTATAACATGGGTCTTGACATTGATGTTATTTACAGGCGCGCTACTTCCACCCGAATAGATCTAAAAAAACGCGAGGATGGTGCGCATTGGAGCGCTGCAAATGATCATTTCGGCTATCTAAAAGATGCAGTGGACGAGTTCGTATCAAGAAGAGAATTCTGGAAAAACCTTGTTGAAATATACAGGTCACTCAATTACAATATGGTATCCCTGCATAAAGACCAGTACGAACAGACCCTTGCAGGCAATACGCCTCTTGATATAGGAATATTCGAATCGCTTTCCAAAAAGCATATATCCAGCATTCCGCACCCTGAATTCCTGGAACTATTGAAAAAAACCCATGAATCAATGCAGATAATTGATAAGATAGAATTATTTGATAATGGACTTAATATATATCACAATTATAAAAATGAAAGAGCTGTACAGAAATTGAAGGATTATTACATATCACTTCTTAGCGCGAACGGTCATCAATACGAGGCAAAATATTCCTCAAGCTTATTAGTCCTTAACCATGTGTGCTGCAGGGTTTAGATTATCACCGTTTTTTTGGCAAAGTCCCTGCACGCCAAGACGTATTCAGCAGGGTTCACTGAAGGAAATGTATCGATAAGGCAGATGTCGCATTCTCCTTCCGTGTTTGCAAGTTTCCTGATGTCTCCATGATAGACAAGGATTTCCGTTTTCCCTCCAGCTTTTACCATAAGCACGGGTTCGTCCCCTATGAGTTTATCGTACTCTGTTAGCTCAAACTCGATTTTTGCACCAAGAAGGGCCGAATTAGCTTTAATGTTCAAAATAGCATTTCGAACTGCAGGAAGCCAGGCATCGTTGAGTATCACTTTTTTCGCACCGCCCAGCGTGCATAACAGGCCGAGAGTGCCGGGACCACAGAAGCCGTCCACCACGACAGCGTTATCCAGTTCCCCATTAATATACAGCGCCTCGATCTTTTTTATTTTGGTATTATTGAACTCGATGTGGATCGTGGACTGGTTCTTATAGATGCACAGTTCTCCGAAAGTCGATGATACTACATCGCAGCGCATGTCGCATCCTGAAAGCAGTTCATAGGTATGCGGTGTGCTGTCGGTGTCACGCAGACCTACGCTCTTTGAAGGGTGACCTTTCCTTTTTATCACGCCTTTTATTTCAGGCACGTTTGCTGTTATTATACCTGCCATCTCTTCTGTAACCGTATCCATAATGAGAACAAGGCTTTTTTCTTGCAGTCGCGGGGGATAAGGTACCAGATAACCAAAAGCAATTAGAGGAGTTCCTACGTCTTTCAAAGATGCATCCCGGGGAAAAAGACCGCTTTCTTTAAGGAGGGTCAGCACATGACCTGTAACATGATCAAGATGTCTCTTGCCGCATGTTATGCATCTTCCTGTCATTGAGTCTATTTTTTCATATAGCGGCGCGTTTTTGTCATATAATGGGTCAGGAGGGCATGAACTGCATGCCATATACATCTGGAACATATCGTCCAGGACCTTTTCAGGATCCAGGATGCAATCACTGCCGCATGTAGGACATTTCATGAGTCCCTGATATTTTTAGCGAGATTAAATATCTATCTGAGGTATTACTCAAACCCCAGTGCATCCTCGATCCTTGCTATCTCGGGACCTGTGGTATCTTCCCCTGCCACATACCCCTTACTATTAGCTAAAATCCCGGATCCGACAAGATGCGAACCAAAATTCACAGTACCTATGTCCACTGGCAGGTTAAAAAGCTCTTCAAGTACCGCTATCTCGTTCGTTGTGGTCTTTGG
>JBGOYM010000194.1:0-4049 GCA_041479675.1 Candidatus Methanoperedens sp. | reverse complement strand
AGCCCAAAAAATCAACAATCGATATGATAGTGAAAAAACCCAGGGAAATGTTGAATCATAGCTTTGTTGAAGAAATTATCGAATCGACCGAATCCGGTGAAGGCATTGACTGATCGCTCATGTTAAAAGATGCTCATAGAAAATCACTTTTATCGAACGATGCTTTTCATTTATTGACAATGCAATATTTGAGCATCAAAGACATAGTTACCAATGATGGCGATTTTGAGAAAATTGCTGGTATAAAGGTGTGGAAACCGGAGATTTTGTAGCTGATTATCTGAGCATACTGATTTATGACCCCCAAAAATAAAAAGAAATCTAAGGAACCCTGGGCATTAGCAAAAAGAAAATTCAGACTTAATTCCGGTCAAATAGCAATGGCTAAAGAACTTGGGATGAATCCAAGAAAGTTAGGGAGTTCAGCTCCCAACAAATCAGAACCCTGGAAAGGACCATTGGGGGAATTCATTGAAGAATGTTATTATAAAAGATTCAAAAAACGAGAGCGATCTAAAGATTAAAGCATACAAGTGACTGGAATTTCGCATCATTCTGATGCGACTTCCGGTTCGCCTGTGTTCAGGATCGCGGCTGCCGATATTGGGGAACTGCGCACGGCACTTCGCGGGTAACCCCCGCGCTTTCCGTTCTTTTCATGCAGGAGTGGATATGCACGATGGGATTTGACCATGGTGCTTAATGCGCCGTATTATAAGAAGAGGATTAACCTGCTGGATAACGAGAAGGTGTGGACGGGGAGTGCGGTACATTTTTATAGTAACAATCCTACATAGTAAGATAGGTAAGACATGGAAATAGTAATAATGAGCACTAAGGGGCAGGTCATTATACCTGCCGGGATCAGGAAAAAATACGGGCTGAAAAAGGGCGAGAGGCTGATAATCGAGGATGAAGATGGCTACATCAAAATGATCCCGAAGACCACAGACCTGACATCGCTTTGCGGGACATGGCCTGACCTTGATATCAGGGCAATAAGAAAACAACTGGATGATATGCGCAAAGAAGACAGGTATTAGATGAACAGGATCCTGATAGACACCATGCACCTTGTCAGTATTCTCAAGGACGATTCCCATTTTGAATTGTTAAAGGCAATAAATGATGAAAAAATAGCAGGGATGGTTTCAGTTATTTCCCTCACTGAATTAATTAAAATACTGGGGAGAAAAGAGGTGGATAGAAAACGAATATCAGGAACCATACAACGAATAATGTCTTCAAATCTGATCTTAGAAAATGTAAATCCCACTGTTGCTATACGCGCCGGGGAATTGCGCCTGAAATATGACATCCCTACAGCAGATTCGCTGATAGCTGCAACTGGTATTGTCGAAAATGTCAAGCATATTCTGACGGATGATGAGCATTTTGAGGCTACAAAAAGCCTGATCAAGCCGATCGATCTGAAAGCGGCGATGAAATTGGTTTGATAACAAACAGTCTATACCCGCGTTATCATCCTGTAAATACAGTCTGAAATTTATTCTTAATCGTTATACCCCGCAGCTCTGCTGCGGCTGGGACAAGGCATGGTCAATGCAACCTCAGTCGCAGGAGCCATGAGATACCCCACAGCTCTGCTGTGGGGAGCTTCATCCGCGGCGCCGATATGCCCCCATGCAACCTCTTCACATCAAAATTAAAGCATACAGGTGACCGGAATATCGCATCATACCAAGGCGACTTCCGGTTCGCCTGTGTTCAGGATCGCAGCTGCCGGTATTTGGGAACTCCGCATGGCACTTCGCGGGGGTACCCGCGCTTTCCGTTCTCATGATGCAGGAGGAGAGATGCACGGTGGGATTTTGAGCATTTGGGGGGACGGGCTGAGGAGGGCGTTTTTCTGGGGTTTTGTTCGGGTGTGGCATGTTGTTCTGGCTTCTTTTTTCTGCGTCGAGGCACGCGTCTTTGACCGACGTTTTGAAAAACGAGGAATCTCGGCGCTTTCGATCGTGAATTTATTGCTGGCTTGAAGGACGAATTTATAGGATACTATTTATTCTGTGCCAGAAAGAACCATTAGAGAGACTCGAATACTTTCCGAAGACGAGATTGATTGAACACAATCGGAGGAAAATCGATGAAATTAAAAGACGTTGAAATTGTAGTTATGAGCGATGAAGAATACGGGGAGCATCTGAACCAATTATTTGAAAGGGTCAAGCGCGGTGAGATACATGAGCCAGAATCCCATAAGATAATGGCGCGCACGGCAGAGGATATTGGAAAAATTTTGACTCGCGAGCGCCTGCGCCTGCTTCAGATTATCAGGGAAAAGAGACCGGAATCTATTAGCGAACTGGCAAGGATGCTAAAGCGCAAAGAATCAAATGTGCATAATGATCTCACTTTCCTGGAAGGCGTGGGTCTCCTTGAGCTTAAGCAAGGGAAAAATCACATCAGGAAAGTGCCTGTTGTTGATTACGATGCGCTGCATATTACGGTTCCGCTGACTGCATAGTTCACTTTCAAAGGATCGGGGCTGGGGTTTGCGTTTTTGTGGTGTTTTGTTCTGGTTTTCGTTCATTTGTTGTTATTATTTATTCTATCAAATAGAGGCACTGAAAATCGAATTATATAAAAGCAAATTATTATCTAATAGTAAGAGCTATGGTGGTAATTATTCATGAGACTTTATATGGATGTCTGTTGCTTAAACAGACCTTTTGATGACCAGAGCCAGGATAGAATCAGGATTGAATCCGAAGCGATATTGGCAATCTTAAATAAATGTCTAAATGATTGGGCACTTGTAGGGAGTGAAGCTATAGATTATGAAATTTTTAAAATCCCAGATGATGAGATTGTGAAAAAGGTTAAGGCTAATAATAACATTGTTAAGGTTATAGTTGAAAACCCCGTTAGATGGCTAATGGAGGTAACTGAAAATGAAAGCTAAGACCATCAGCGAAATAAGACATGAAGGACTTGAAGTTCTTGCGAAAGCCTTGGGACCGATAGGGATGGTCAGGTTTGTCCAGAGTTTCGACTTGGGAAGAGGAGATTACACGAAGGAACGCTCTCAATGGTTATCTGGGAGCCTGGACGAAATTTTTAAAGAAATCAAGGAAAAGAGAACCAAAGTTAGTGTCCGCTAACTCATTTCTTTCGGTATTCTGAATACCGGTACTCACTTTCTGCTCAAGCTTCCATTCATGACCGGAGTGTCGCATCATACTGAGGCGACTTCCGGTTCGCCTGTGTTCAGGATCGTGGCTGCCGGGGCACTTCGTGGGGTACCCGCGCTTTCCGTTCTCTTGATGCATGAGCAGAGATGCACGGCGGGGTTTGGAGCAGGTGGGGGGCTGGGGTTTGAATTTTTATGGGGGGGTTTTCTGAAGGCGTGTCTACCTCACACATTAAATATTTATAATAAGTATGTGTGATTTTAAAGAGATTATGAAAGCTATGGAATTTGAAGAAACGAAACCGCAGATGAACGCAGATGAACGCAGATTTAATGCTTTGTCTGAGGAAATCACAGGCGCCGCACATTTATCACTCTTTAAATATTAATCCCGCGGCGCCGATATGCTCCCGGGCAATCACTTCACATCAAAATTAAAGCATACAGGTGACCGGAATGCCGCATCATACCGAGGCGACTTCCGGTTCGCCTGTGTTCAGGATCGCGGCTGCCGGGGCACTTCGCGGGGAGGCGCGCTTTCCATTCTCTTGATGCCGGGGCGGAGATGCACGGTGGGGTTTGGAGCATAGGGGGGACACGGGCTGAGGTTTGCGTTTTTCTAGGGTTTTCTGAAGGGGGACTGTTGTTTTGGCTTTCTCTCTTGTGCTTTGAGGCACGCCCGTCACTGTGATGAATCTCAGTGCATAAGCATAGTGAAGAATGCACTTCTTTATAAGTACAAGAAGCTCTGCCTAAAACTATGAAAATTTGTATGGAAATCGCAAGATTATTTAAGGTTGATATCATCTCAATACCTCGAAAAAAGGCATATTATGTCGAATAGTATTCAATATAAATGGGAAAATAGGATAGGTCCTATTTTATACATTAAATT
>JBGOYM010000193.1:0-4054 GCA_041479675.1 Candidatus Methanoperedens sp. | reverse complement strand
CTATTAATATTATTTTTTATATAACAGACCTTTTTTATTAACTTAAATAATTTTCTCACTAAGTGATTTTATCATATTTATATCTACCAACGAGAATTATATCCGTTTGGTAACCACCATATCTATACTCTTCTATTTCCATAAATTTAAATAAGATGTACGGTTCATCTCTTTCTATTGCTTCATTAATTGTTTCATCTATTTTTTTCCAATCGATATCTATATCTTTTTGAATTTCTTTCATATTTTTATCTTAAACATTTACATCACGAAAAACTTAACTCAAAAATTTATATGTATAGTCCAGAAAACTTTTACTATATACCTGTCTCTTGATAACAGGCGCCTGAATTTCAGCATCTTGGGAAAGAACTTGATTATTTATCGCCTTGTGGGAGCATGAACTACCCATCGCCTTCAGTAGAGCAAAGCAGAGGTCTTCCGACCTCCGCCTCCTCATCAAACCGTGCGGACGGATTTCCCGTACACGGCTTTCGTCCGGCGTATCCCTTTGCAGGAAATGGTATCATCCATCATCGAAGAAAGCGAAACCAGCCCCATCTTAGCAAACTCAGCAGGATGTATCCCGAACACAAGGATTTTCAGAGTCCGCCTCTTTGCCTCAAAGCTCCGTCCCCTGATATATCCATCAAGCTCTCCGAACGATCTCTTCACAGTGCCGCCCTTGAAATAGTTCCCCCAACCCCGGATAACCGGGTTGATGGATTGAATAACTATCTCAAGGCTCTCAGGCTGCCGTCTTTTGTTTCACCTGCTGTTTCGGGCTGCGGCTGCCGATGCGGGAACTTTGCACAATGCTTCGCAGCTTTTGATGGCTACGCCGGTATTCCTTCAGAGAAGATATCAACTGGGACAAGGATAGTTTTATCCCACTTTTCTTTTGTCTGAATCCTCCGCTCGATCTCTTTAGCCACCTTAGCAGTGAGATATTTTTCACTGCATTGCTGGCAAACTCCAGCTGGAACATCCTTGAAGATATACAACTTCCCTTTATAGCGATAGTCTAATTCAACCTTATCGCTCTTCACTTCTCCGCCACAAAAGGAACAATCTCCATATTTATGCTTCATTTTTACCTCTAATCCAATTTATAGATGTATATCCACAGACGATGTGGATTGGTCGGTTTTGTGAATAGCCAAGGATAAGACAGCTTTGTCCCCTTGGATCATCATGGTATTCTTCTAATATCTCACCATTGGAAATAACTGCTTCTAAATCAGAGATTGTTATATCTTCATCATATCTTTCCTTTTCTGCATGAAAGCTAATTTCATACATATCATGCTGTATCTTTTCCTTGATTTCTTCAATTTCCATCAGATTCTTAACTTTCAATTCATTTAACTAAAGCTTTCGGTTTTGGCTTGCCAATGTCGACCCCACCTTTAATATGTTGAGAATTTGTTTATCAATAGAAGTTTTCCTGCCCCATAAGTCGTTTCTCATTGAAGAAAGCGAAACCAGCCCCATCTTAGCAAACTCGGCAGGATGTATCCCGAACACAAGGATTTTCAGAGTCCGCCTCTTAGCCTCAAAGCTCCGTCCCCTGATATATCCATCAAGCTCTCCGAACGATCTCTTCACAGTGCCGCCCTTGAAATAGTTCCCCCAACCCCGGATAACCGGGTTGATGAATTCAATCACCATCTCAAGGTTTAGGCTGCCATCTTTTGTTTCACCTGCTGTTTCGGGCTGCGGCTGACGATACTCTGCACAATGCTTCGCAGCATTGCACTTCCTTTCTCTTCATGCGGAAGCTACGCGGAAGGATTTTCACCCTCGCGGAGACACGCGGTATATTGCGTTTTTCCAGCGTTTTCTTCAAGTGTCCTGTTGTTTGGGCTAATCTGATCGTGTTCCTGACGCCTGACCCGTTTCCTTGAGCACATCTGCGATAGCCGTTGCCCAGGAAGTGATGGCATCCCAATCACGAAAGTCACCGAGAGGTGCTTTGACGTTGTTGATCATCCATTTCTCGATCAAGTTCAGCTTCTGCATATGTATCGCTCCATGAAAGACAGCGATGTCTCTGGGTTGGATGCGGTCAGCGATAGGTTGCAACGCCTTTGGGAAGTGCCAGCCTTTTGTCAATTCCACCGGATTTCCCTCGCCCGTTGGTCCACTTGAAAACAGCCACACCAACTGCTCTGACAGCACTTTCTCGTTGGCCTTCAAGAATTTCGTTGCCTCCTTGCGCCACCCGCCGATGTAAACCGCGCTCCCCAATATAACTGCCTTGTAGGAAGACAGGTTGCTGACGCGATCCGCAGGTAGCACATCAGTATGAAGACCTGCTTGACGAAGCACTTGTCCAATTTTCTCAGCAATCTCTGCTGTTGCACCGTACTTGGTGGCGTATGTCACCAGAACCTGAGTATTCATTTCATCCCCCCTTTATGAGCAGCAAATGCACCCCTAACTATTGATTAAACAGAATTATTCTTGCTCTAACCATTATAGATATGTTTCAGACATATATGACTTTTACCAAAGCGACCTACGGGAGCAAAACATATAACGCTTTTGTTCGATGGAATTTATACATTTTTTATATTAATCGCTTCTGGAAAATCCTGATCCAATTTTATTTAGATATCGAGGATGGAAAGAATGATGATAAAATATCCCGGAATTATTTTGTAGAGTCAAGATTGTATGAAAACCGAGGAGTTTGACTTCTATGTCCATACTTTTGCATTTGATGTAAGAGCTCATATGTTAAACTCGGAGGATTTTTCGACAAAAGAACTAAAAAAATCATGTGAACTATGAAGTAAGAGCTTATTCGTGCCCAAATTTAAATTCCACGATTGTTATTCTTGCTCAAGACGTTCTAACGGATGCACAAAACACCATCGCCTTCAGTCACCAATATAACCCGTACAAATGTTACGATGCCTGTACATAGCGTTTTGACATGATATGATATATCATGGTAAACTTAACATCTTTCTATCTTTCATCCCTATTAGATCATGCGCTTTGAGATTTGACAACTATTTTGAAAAAACAAAATCAAAGCATTCTACATGAGCCCCTACCCAGACAAATCCAGGCTTCCATTCGAGCAGAGAAATAAATATAAGATGAAACCAAACAGATAATACATCATGAACTCGGAGACATGCGACAGAGGAGAAACAGGTTTTCTACGAACGCCATTATACTCAACTCATATCAGTCTGGGCGCCAGGATGATGGAATTTCACGGATGGGAGATGCCTGTTGAATATTCGGGCATCATCGAGGAGCACAAAGCGGTCAGGGGCTCTGCGGGGCTTTTCGATGTGTCCCACATGAATAAATTGAAGGTGCAAGGCGCCAAGGCTTTTGACTTTCTTCAAAACATCTCCACCAATGACATATCAAAACTCCGACTCAACGGCATGAAATACTCGGTCGTATGCAGGGATGACGGCACCATTGTTGATGATATTGTCATTATCAGGAGAGAAAACCATTATTTCCTTGTAACGAACACCTCCAGAAAAGAAAGTCTCATGAAATGGCTGGAAGAGCATAAAGTTGAAGGATTGGAAATAGAGGATGCTACCTGCGATAATGCAGCACTTGCACTCCAGGGTCCTGGATCGAATAAGATACTTTCAACATTAGCAGAAAACCTCGATGATATAAAATTCTGGAGTGGCGCTGACAAAAGAGTCGCTGGCATTGACACATATATCACCCGCTCGGGTTATACGGGCGAGGATGGTTTCGAGATATATTCACGCTCAGAAGATGCCCCGCTTCTCTGGCAGTCGATAATGGAAGCAGGAGGCAAAGAAATCAAACCTGTGGGACTCGGCGCCCGTGATACACTGAGGCTTGAAATGGGTTACATACTTTCAGGAATTGACATAGCGGATGAGAATAATCCCATCGAGGCAGGACTTGAGTGGGCCGTTAAATGGAGAAAAACTTTTATTGGAAAGGAAGCGCTGCGTAAGATTAGAGAGCAGGGTGTATCGAAGAGACTTGTTGGAATAAAACTTGAGCGCGGGATACCCAGGCACGGATATGACATAGT
>JBGOYM010000192.1:0-4060 GCA_041479675.1 Candidatus Methanoperedens sp. | reverse complement strand
CACATCGTGAACGCTTGTTGCGAACGGTCCTATTTGCTCAAGCGAATTGGCATATGCGATAAGCCCGTACCTGGACATGACACCATATGTGGGTTTTAAGCCAACAACGCCGCAGAACGATGCAGGACAGCGGACAGAGCCGCCTGTATCTGAGCCAAGAGCAAGGGGGATTTCACCTCCTGCAACTGCTGCCGCGCTTCCGCCCGATGACCCGCCTGGGACCCTGTCCAGATCCCAGGGATTTTTCGTGGCTCCGTAAAAACTTGTCTCAGTCGATGTTCCCATGGCGAACTCGTCCATGTTCGTTTTTCCGATTATGACCGCCCCAGCTTCCTTTAGCCTCTCTATGACATGGGCATCGTATGGTGGAATGTAACCTTTCAGTATATTTGAAGCGCAGGTGGTCTGTATGCCATATGTTGAAATATTATCCTTGATGGCAACAGGAATACCGGCAAGAGGTCCGTCAATATCATTTGTATCAATTTCTTTTGCCCGGGAAAGCGCACTTTCTCCGGCGGTATAAATAAAAGCATTCAATTTACTTTTGCTGATCCTATCCAGATATTCAGCAACGATCTCCTCTGATGAACCAGCATGGATCCTCTCCTTCAGTTCATTGATGCTCGCCCACATTTCACATCATCCTCGGCGCTTTGAAGAACCCGTCCTGCTTATTAGGGGCATTGGATAACACCTTGTCCTGATCAAGGGGACATTTCGTGTTTACCTCATCCTCCCTGAACACATTGCAAAGCGCAAGTACGTGATACGTAGGCTCAACACCCTCTGTATCCACTTCATCAAGCTCGCTGAAATAATCAAGCACCGGATTGAGCTTTGGCGCGTATTCTTCTTTATCCTCTTCGCTTAACTCAAGGCGCGCAAGCCATCCAATGTGCTCAAGGTCTTTCTTGGTTATCATAATGTTCTCTGCAATCTGAATTAAACGTAATAAGCCTTAAATCATTTTATTTTGATAAGTATACCTATCCCTACAAGAAGGATCAGGATCATCACCGGCACTACTATTGTTTTCATCAGACTATGTACCTGGTTCACGCTCGCTGTAAGGTCATTTATTGAATCCACAACCGGTTCCAGTTTCACCACAGGGGGCGGACTTACCTGCGTTATCACGACTGGTTCCTGCTGCATCCGTGCTGCCTGAGGTGCCGGTTGTACGAGTTCATATCTTGGTTCTACCCTTGCAGGAGGCCTTTGTGCAGGTGCTTCTTTAATCTCTTTTGCTACAGGTTGTTTCGGCTGAGGCTTGTTCTTCAACAAAGCTTTAAACATCGCGTCTTCATCCATTGGCATATTGTGTACCCTCTGCCTTTTATGTTAAAGGCAACTGTGGATATTACATATAAATACTTAAAACATTTGATTACTACCAGCAATTTTATTTAGTGTGAAGGTAAGTATCGGGGGAAATTATGGAGCGATTCAAGAAAAAAAACATCTGGATTGTGATATTAATCGGTGCATTGATTTTCACACTTTTCGCCAACGAGGTTGGGTTTGACAAATTCATATCCCGTATAAGCAATATCAACAAACCACTTTTTCTTCTTGTTATCCTTTTCAACTTCCTGAATATACTGGCTTTTACGATTACATGGCGGTATCTTATTCCAGCCAGGATCGGTATCTACAGGTTATTCACGTTCTTTATGGCAGGGACATTTATCAACAATATCACCCCGACATTCGGGACCGGCGGCGAGCCGGTAAAAGCCATGCTGCTCGGAAAAGAAACTGGCACCAGCAAGGCAGAATGTTTCGCAGGCGTTGTCTCGCAAAGGATGCTGAACATGTTTCCGTTCCTGATAATCGGTGGTCTGGGTGTGGGGCTTTTGTTCTCAAGATCTGAAGTCAGGCTTGAGACATGGCAGATAATAGGTCTTGTGTTCTCCATTACTCTCGCATTCAGCCTTTTTGGTATGATCATTTATTTCTATGTGAAAAAAGACAAACTCTCATCGTTCGTACATTCAGTGCTCAGATTTCTTGCTCCATTTATCGGGCTTGTGAAAAAAGGATTTGACCACAGGGCTTACGTAGACGCCGTAGAAAGATCGATAAATTCCTTTCACGGCGGTCTTAGGAATATCAGCCAGAACAAGAACGGTGTTCTAAAAGCCACTTTATTATCCTTCATGGGATGGGTGTTTGATATTATGGCTATATATACGGTATTTCTCTCCATGGGGGAGACGGATGTCCATATTAGCATCCTGATTATCACATATACCCTTTCAATGATGAGCAGCTGGCTTCCTCTTTTTCTTCCGGGGGGTCTGGGCATCGTGGATGTTACCATGGCAGGGCTTTTCATGTTCGGTGGTGTTTCAGCAGAGGCAGCAATGGTGGCGGCGTGGCTTTACAGGCTAGTTAACTACTGGTTTAATACGATACTTGGGGGATTTTATTTGTGGCTCTCATTGAAGCCCAAATAATTCATCCTTCCTGAACGTGAAAGTGCCACTTACCTTTACATGACCAGGAAGTTCCCCGAACCCAGCCCTGAGCATCAGGTCTGCTATTTCTTCTTCCATTACCCGGCATATCCCGATAATGGAAGTCGTTGGTCTGGGGTTGACATCCACAACGTAAGGCATGTCGCCGAGCACTATATCCACTCCTGCGTATCCTCTGCATCCCAGCACCTTCGCGGTCTTTTTTGCAACCGCAATGACCTCATCATTCCTGTCGCAATAATATGGTACGATACCGCCTTCATAGGATATTTCATCGTTTATCTCTATAAGCTGCCTGTTGACCGTGAGCGCAAGCTGCGTCCTCCCGGTTATGATGCTAGCACTGAGATGCTCGCCTTTGATAAATTTAGTGGCGATAAAACCCTCTTTTAAGATACCGGCACTGCTTTTGTGGATGCCCTCCGAAGCACAGCCGAACCTTGGTTTTATCACATAATCCCCATTGTACTCTCCGCTTCCTTTTGTCTCTGGCACGGGTATATTTTCTTTTTCAAGGACGCGGGTGCATTCGAGCTTGTCTGCGCACAGGCGCACGCCATGAGAAGGGCAGCCGAGGTTAAAGGTATTTTCTTCCACAAGCTGCGTCAGATCCCCCAGAATCTCATCAGGCGCAATGACAAGCCCGGCATCGCATTCTTTTGAGATTTTTTCCAGGGCGTCTTCAAATTCCCCTGCTGTAACTGCCGTCCCAGCTTCAAGCACCATTCCAGACGTGGGATACAATACTTCATGACCGCACGCGACAAAACTGCGCAAAAGTGTGCCAAGCATAGCCCGCCCTTCTAGAATAAATTCGGGAACACCTGCACCAACTGCGTATTCTGCGACCATTATTTTCATAATTCACCAGATGTTATGTTCGTATTAAAATTGTGTGACCAAGTTTTAATATATCTCAAACGCATAATTAACATGAAAATATATGATTTTAAACTTCCAGCTTACTACTGTTGAATCTAAAAACTATTCAAGTGCTGAGGATATTCGAAAATATAAGAATATCAACATAAACTATGACGTGAACCTGAAAAATCCCTCAATAGTTGTTGAGAAAACGCCATTTGGTGAAAAATCCGTACTGCGGGTAGAATATTCCTTTGCGATCAACTATTTATCCCCTAATATTGGACATATCAGGTTTGAAGGGTTATCTGACTATTTCAGCGAAGAAGATCTCAAGTCGCTGAAGGAAAAATGGGATTCAGGCAACGCTCCTGGCGATGTCCAGAATGAGCTTGCCAATTCCATGGTGTCAAACCTTGCGCCTCTTGCGCTCTTGCTGTCAAAATCATTGGGACTTCCCCCATCAATGCCAGTGCCAGTTATCAATTTCCAGCAGGCACAGAAGAAAAAGGAAGAACCAACATATTATCACGGATAGCTACTACTTTTTTTATTCCGGGATATCAAGAGTATGATATTATCAACCTGTTTCCCTGTTGGTCATTACGAACCTGGCAATGACAACCGCGCCAAAAATAATCCCGATGGTTACAGGGTAATAAGAAGACCTGATGATGTTCCATTTATCTGCGAATATCAGGTATCCTGTTGTG
>JBGOYM010000191.1:0-4092 GCA_041479675.1 Candidatus Methanoperedens sp. | reverse complement strand
GCAACTATCAATTCGTAAGCGTTTGTTATCATCGTATCACCTGTCCACATCGCCAAGAACAATATCAATGGTACCAAAAGCCGCTATCAGGTCAGGTATCTTAAGACCCAAGACCATCTTTGGCAAAGCTACAAGGTTGCAGAATGAGGGGGAGCGTATCTTGACGCGGTATGGTTTTGTTGTGCCGTCGCTTGCAACGAAGAAACCAAGTTCTCCTTTCGGCGCCTCTATCCTGCTGTAAACTTCGCCCTCGGCTGGCGTGAATATTCTGGGGAAATATGACATGACAGAGGATGACGCTCCTGTATTTGGCGCCATCCCATATTTCTGGTTCACGGTCTTTCCTTCGGGTATGGTATCTACTATCTGCCTCAGTATGTGCATGCTTTCCCTCATCTCGTCGACCCTGACGAGATACCTGGCATAGCTGTCTCCTTCCCTGCGCATGCATGCCTTGAAATCAAGGTCTGAATATATGGAGTAAGGCTCTACTTTTCTTATATCATAATCCACACCCGAACCCCGCATTGACGGACCTGTCATCCCGAAATTGATGGCTTCCTCTGCGCTGATTACCCCTATATTCTTCGTCCTCATAAGGAATATCTCATTGCCGTTGACGAGGTTCTCGTAATCCGGGATGCGCTTTTCCATGTCTTTTATGAATTCATTGAGTTTCGGCATAAAGCCCTCGGGAAGGTCTTCCCTAACCCCTCCGGGTTTGACATAATTGAAGGTCATCCTGGCACCGCAGAGCATCTCGTACAGTTGAAGTGCATTCTCTCGTTCCCTGAACCCGTACATTATCATGGTGGATCCTCCAAGGTCTAACAGAAGAGAGCCCATCATTACGAGATGGTTGATTATCCGGTTAAGTTCCATAACGAGCACACGGATGTACTCCGCCCTCAATGGTACTTCTATGCCAGCAAGCTCCTCCACCGCTTTGACATATGCATAGTTGTTAGGCATGGCTGCGATATAATCCAGCCTGTCCGTGTATGGGATGAATTGAAGATATGTTTTCATTTCCCCGAATTTTTCAGTTCCCCTGTGAAGATAACCGACGACTATCTGGCAGTCCCTTATGATCTCACCGTCCATCCTTAACTTAAAGCGCAGCACACCATGTGTGCTTGGGTGCACAGGACCCATGTTCAAAAGAAGCGTCTCTGTTTCCATGTTACTTCCTCCTCAACAGGTTTGACCCGTCAGTACTTACTATGTCTTCCCCATCCTCTCCGATGGTCACGAACTGCTCGGTGCTCATATCATAATCCTTCCTTAGCGGGTGACCGATCCATCCTTCTGGAAGAAGTATTCTCTTTAGATCCGGATGACCGTTGAACTTTACCCCGACAAGATCGTATGTTTCGCGCTCAAGCCAGTCCGCAACTTTCCATATCGATGTGACCGAATCAACTTCCGGAGAGCTGTGGTCAAGAATCACTTTCAGCGCAAGGTTCTGTTTTTTCTTGTACGAGAAGAGATTATAAATTACCTCGATCCGGTCCAAGCGGTCAACACCTGTGATAACAGAAAGATTGTCAAAACCCATTTCCTTGACTTTTTCCGCCACTTTTAACAAATCCTCTTTCCTGATGACCACAAGGGGCTTGTTGGTCTGGACACCCACGCTGATCACCGAGTTGGGAAGCGCATATTTTAATTCCTCTGCCGGGTTCATAAAGCGACACCTCGCTTTATGATGGATAGGGTATGCGAAGCATACCCTTCTTTTGATAAAACTTTCCTAAAGTTTTTCATTTATTGAGCCCCCATTTTACGCCGTACCCTTCGTTCTTAATCTTCTGCCTGAGCTGGATGATGCCGTATAGCCACGCCTCGGGGCGTGGTGGACATCCCGGGATATAAACGTCCACGGGTATGATATTGTCCACGCCTTTCAGGACGCAGTAGGATTCGTGATATGGTCCTCCTGTATTAGCGCAACTCCCTACTGAGATCACCCATTTGGGCTCAGCCATCATCTCGTAGAGCTGCTTTACCCTGGGCGCCATACGCTTTGTCACGGTGCCTGCCACAAACATAAGATCCGCTTGCCTTGGGCTGGCTCTGAAAACTTCCATTCCGAAACGCGCTATGTCGTGATGAGCCATGGACACTGCCATCATCTCGATCGCGCAGCAGGCAAGACCTGAAGTAACAGGCCACAGGGAACTCAGCCGCCCCCAGTTTATCGCCTGGTCAATAGTGGTCAAAAGAATAAATCCTTCTCTGTCCTTTGCTGCAAGAAGTGTATTGATCAGTCCGGTATCTTCCAGCTTTTCAAGCGCTGTCTCTGGCTTTCTTTTTGTCATCCTTATCTTTGTTGTATCAATAGTTACTGGATCCACTCTAATGCCTCCTTTCTCCATGCATAAGCAAGACCGATCATAAGAACCTCTATAAAGAGCACCATCTCAATGAACCCGATACCTCCAAGCTGCTTAAGCTGCACGGCCCAGGGGTACATAAACAGGACTTCTACATCAAAAATAAGGAAAACTATCACGATCATATAATACTGTATATTGTAGTATATCCTGGCATCTCCAACCGGAGTTTCTGCACATTCATACGTGGAGAGTTTTTCCTTTGTCTTATTGCTCGGTCTCACTATCCTTGACAATATTAAAGCAATTGCCACGAAGACGATACCGATAATTAACAGTATCGTGAACGGTAAATAGTTATCAAAAAATCCATTTGTTACCATTTGACCACCTTATATTTCTTGTATTTATTTGTTTTAAAAGGATTATTGATATAAAAACTTTATGAAATTGTTTTTGCGTAAGATTCTTAAATAATCAGACATCTGTAAGTTAAATCCTGAAAATAATCTATGAGGATTTATCGTGACAAAAGACATGTTCAATATTAAGATCGGCTATGCATCTCCAAAAAACCCCATTGCCACTGCTCCTATGGCGGGAATTACGGATTCCAGGTTCGCGGCAAAGTTCAGTAATGCCGGATTAATAGTACTTGGAGGCTATAATCTGGATGAGAGAACAAATGAGGCTGCCAGAAAAGAAATGGTACGCGGCAGAAAAGAATTTGTTTCAGACGATCCAATGAATTTCCTGAAACAAGAGCTTGAAGTTTCCAAGGATTTAACGACCATCGCGGTTAACGTGCGCGCATCATCACAGGAGCCTTTTGTTCAGGCGGCGCACCTTGCTAAAACATATGGTGCGATACTTGAAATAAACGCACACTGCAGGCAGCCTGAGATGCTGGAACTTGGTGCAGGAGAGGCTCTGTTGAGAGATGTACCGAGATTGTGTGAATATATCAGAGAGATAAAAAAAACCGGCGTTGTGCTTTCTGTCAAGACAAGAGCGAACGTGGTGAACGATGTGGAACTGGCAAAGGCGATAGAGAAGGCGGGAGCGGATATCATACATATTGATGCAATGCACCCCCAGGGTGTTGATATCGGGGTAATCAAACGCATCCGTAATTCCACAGATCTATTTATCATAGGTAACAACTCTATTGTTGATCTTGAAAGTGTGAAAGAGATGTTCTCGCGTGGTGCAGATATGGTCTCTGTAGCGCGCGGTGTTCTTGAAGATCCGGGTCTTATCGACCATCTTGTGGATGAGATGAGCGCTATCCAGTCCATGACCGGATGGTACAACGCACCAAAGCACATCTGCGGAGGCGGAGATATGAGGGCTCTTGCTTTCTGCTGCCTTCCTGTAAAGGACTGCGCCTTGCATGTAGCCCTTAAGCAGGCTGGCATCAGCGCAAAAGAGTTCCTGAAGCTCAAGCTGGACTTTACAAGGGGGACATCCCTTGAGCCGGGGAATGGGACATGTTTCGGGAGCATGGCATGGTGCTGCAAGATAACAAAGCCCTGTTTCCTGAGGGATTCTGTGCTTACGTCGACCGGGCTTTCTGATGTTGAGTATATGAGGCTTAAGAAGAAATTGTCTGAATATATAATGAAGAAGAGGAAGAAATAACTGTCACACATCCATCTCCAAATTCAAGCATTATCCCTCACCCCAGTAATTTCAAAATCCTTATCCCCAACTCGATGCATTCCAGCTTCTCCTTGATCCTGTGCAGGTCGGTCTC
>JBGOYM010000190.1:0-4097 GCA_041479675.1 Candidatus Methanoperedens sp. | reverse complement strand
CTGCCGTCTGCGTCGCTCACAGTTACGGAAGGTCCTTTTCCCATCTCGATGGCGGAATCCTTTTTGTCTATCCCCGGATGGTCACCCGTTATTGTAACATCGGTAGCCAGCGCAACATCGGGATTCAGCCTGAAAGCGCTTGTTTTTGCACCTTTAAGCCCGACCTCTTCCTGCACTGTGAAAACTGCATGGACTGTAGCTTTTACGTCCTTCATCTGCCGCAGCGCATCGATGAGCATGACGCAGCCAGCGCGGTTGTCGAAAGCTTTGCCTGTGACCCTGTCGTTGCCAAGCGATTTGAAATCAATATCAGATGTGACGGGCGTTCCCGCCTTCACACCTAATTTATCGGCTTCATCCTTGCTCGTTGCCCCGAAGTCTATGAACATATCATCTGCCTTTACCACCTTATTCTTGTCCTCCTCCTTCATCGCATGAGGGGGTTTTGAGCCCAGCACACCGTAAATCGGTCCGTTCTCGGTATGCAGTATCATCCTCTGGTTAAGAAGCGTCTGGTCGAACCAGCCGCCAGTCTTCGTGAACCGCGCAAAACCCTTATCGTCCACGTATTTTATCATAAGACCTATCTCATCCATGTGCGCCGCGAGCATGACTATGGGTGAGCTGCCATTTTTTGTAGCGATGAGGTTCCCCATCCTATCTGTTTTGATCTCGTCCACGTATGGTTTTACTTCTTCTTCTATTATCTGCCTGACATTTCCTTCGTAACCGGAAACGCCGTGCGCATTGGATAATCGTTCTAACAGGGTTTTCATGTCGGTCATGATGCTTTCACTCTCATAGTGTAATGGTAAGGGAGAGTAATTAAAGTATTGGAGAGGAGTTAAAAAAAATAGCGACTGCGGTGCATTACCGCAGTCCTGACAAATTAAAGTTTCAATACGAACAGGACGATAAAATACACGACCATTATCACAGCGCCAAGCGGCACACCAAGCTTTGCCCATTCCTTGCTTGTGATTCCAAGCTTTCCAGCAGCAATAATGTTGGGAATATTACCAGGAATCAACATACCTCCTGCGATCAGCAGTCCCATGAGAGCGGCATTTATCTGTAATGTCGCCATACCTTTTGTGATCTCTGCAGAAGCAAGAGTGGCATTATCAAGAATTGCTGAAACTGTGTTAACCCAGTAAAGTACCTCAGGAGAGAGGGCTTTTATGTACCATACAATTATCGGAGTAAATCCTATGCCAAGGAAAACAAGTGCCATCACAAAAATATAGACTTTGAACGCACGAATACCGACATCCTTTAATGTCTCATTTTCTTCAGCGGCTTCAAGAGAATCTTTTGATTTATCCTTTTTTCCTACAAAGAACATTCCAACTATTCCAAGAGCGATTACTCCAGGAATAATATATTTTCCGATCTGGTTGAATAGATACCAGAAATCCTCCTGTAATTTAGTTTTAATGACGATCGTAGATAGAGGTTCTCCAACAGGTGTCAGTGCAGCCCCAAGACCAATGGCAAAACATGCTATTATTACAAGATTTATCTCGGTCTTTCGGTTAAGTTTCATAACGCTAACCATTTCAACAAGCAGCAATGCAGCAATTATTGCAGTTATTATGCTTGATAGGATTCCGAGCACGACTATTATTATAAATACAAATATCTTCAAAGGGATTTTTTGAAGAATAATATCGGAAAACTTTTTAAGCTTATCTCTACCATAATGAAAGATCAATCCAGCTATGAGAACAGCGAGTGTGATCTCAATTGGATCCACAAGAGCTTTATGGATCAATGTCCAGTCCCATCTTGGCAATATTTCCTCTCCTATTTCTGCACCACCGCCCGGTGATACTTTCAATAGAAAAGTATCAAGCGTGATTGCTATGATACCCATGCTGAAAAGAAATGCTTCAAGATTATGTTCGATTTTCTTCACTAAGAACGGTCCTAAGAGAACCACCAGGAATATTACGAATAAACCTGCTGACAATACCATATCCGGATTTTCAGGTAAGATCATTAAATTGCCTCCTATAACAATTTTTTTCTTCTATCATTGCCAGAGGTTCTTAACATTTGTGGTTTTGATTTTGAGAATTCTCTAATATGTCAATAAGTAAACAATATAGCCAAGGTAAATGGAAATATAGAGAAGAATACCCAACGAATTAGCGCGTCGAAAACTCTCCAATAAGTTAAATACTTAATCATATATTGAATAAATGTCACAGGGATCCATGATACAGTGATAAAAACAAGGAAACGGAGGGACTGCATCTGCAAAATAAAAACCTCAAAGAGATATACCTGCTTGGTATTTTGACGTTCCTGTTGATGTTCAGCGTTACCCTTATATACCCTGTAATGGAAGAATTTGTCATGGAGAGGTTCGTTATCGAATCCGTTGCAGAAACGAGCCTTTTTGTATCAGTGAACCTCTCAGCTTATGTCATATTTTCTCTCATCTGGGGCGGCTTATCAGACAAATTGGGAAAGAGAAAAATATTCATTATTATCGGTTTTCTTGGGAATGCTATCCTCATGTTCAGCCTCACCCTGGCGCCCAGAATGCCTGTGTTGCTGGGGCTGCGTTTTATCGAAGGAAGCTTTACAGTGATGGCATTCTCCATGCTTATGACCTCGGTACTGGACATTGTCAAAAAAACACACTATGGGAGAGGCATGGGGGTACTCGGTATGGGTATGGCGCTGGGCAATGCCCTTGGCGCTCCTTTGGGCGGGAGAATCGGAGCTATCGACCCTCTATTTCCCCTGTATTTTGGCTCGCTCATGCTGATACTTGGCGCACTGATCGCGGCAGCTTTTCTCAAAGAGCGGGAACTTGAGTCCAAGCCATCTTCCCTGAAGGATGCGCTGCTACTGCTTCGGGAAGAGAAAAAGATATTCATACCTTATGCTTTTTCATTCGTGGAGCGTTTTACTGTTGGTTTTTTTGTGGGTGTATTCCCGCTCATGCTTGCTATGGAATATGGTATGAGTTCAGGAAGCATCGGTATGTACATGGCTGCTTTCCTGATACCTTTTGCCCTCCTTCAGTATCCTCTTGGCGCGATATCAGATAAAATAGGGAGGAGTGCCGCCATTGGTGGTCGGTTCCATACTATACGGGATCGCTGTGGCAAATGTAGGCATTGTTGAGCCTCCGATGCTGGCATATATTATGATATTTGGCGGTATAGTTGGGGCTCTCATGTACCCACCATCGGCAGCATTGGCAGGCGACCTGGCAGATCCTGCAAAAAGGGGTACTGCTATGGGTGGATTCAATCTTTTCGGCTCACTGGGTTTTGCAGCAGGTCCCTTCATAGGTGGACTTATCGCAGATAAGTACGGCTTCCAGGCAAGCTTCGCAGTTGCAGGATTAACGGTAATTATCATCGCCCTGATATTCCTGCCTTTTTTGATCCATAGATGAATCATTCTAAAATCCTCTTCAACCCATAAGGGGTAATAAAGGTAGTGATTATACACATCGTAACCAGCATAGCATATACATTCATGTCAATTAATCCGTATTTCAATCCTATTTTACGAGGCTCTGTTTTTTATAAGTGCAATCGCATTTATGCAAACTTATATGATCGCGCTTATTAAAGATCTGGACAACCCGTTTGAATTCTATGTAAAAAAGAGGGAAGCTGATGAGATTTCATTAAAGCCGTTGGACGATTTAAGACAAAGGCTTGAAGAAAAAATAAAGGCATCCATAAAGAATAGCTAATGTTTGATTAATGGCAAACTATAGTTCCTAAAAGCTGTTTTTTGGCTTCAACTGACTGCATTTGAACATCACTATTTCGATTACAGTAGCGCTACCTATTTTGTTCGGAGGAGAGCTTTTTTTCCTTTACTTTTCAACTACTCATGCTCCTGAAGCTTCTTCAACTCCCTTGCCCTGTATTCCAATAGACGGGCGCGTATAACTGATAACGACACTGATGTAATGAGAATGACAGCTACGACGCCCAGGGAGACCATTATAGGAACTTCATAATAATCCGAGATCAGCATCTTTGTACCCACAAAGGCAAGTATGGCTGAAAGCCCGTAATTGAGGTAATAGAACATGGGCATGACCCCTGCAAGGGCGAAAT
>JBGOYM010000189.1:0-4125 GCA_041479675.1 Candidatus Methanoperedens sp. | reverse complement strand
TTTTGCCACCATATAATTCCAGAAGGGATTGGCAAAAATCAGGATAATAGATATCACAAAGCAGTATATTGCAACGGATTCTATCATCGCAAGACCAACGAACAATGTCCGTGTAATTGTGCTCGCCTCATCTGGCTGCTGCGCTATCGCGCCAAGAGCCTTCGATATAGCCCATGCTTCTCCGATCGCAGGACCTATCGAGCCTATTGCCATCGTCAATCCTGCCATGACGATGGATGCTATGGCAATATTGTCTATTCCATCCATTTCAAATTCCTCCATTTATTTTTTATATTTGATAGTCAAGAACATAATTTATTTTACAATTAACTATGATGCCACCTTCTCCTCGTGTATGCGTGCCGCCGAAGCTATATATACGGTAGCAAGTACTGCGAAGATGTACGCCTGCACAAGCCCTATCAGCATTCCAAGCACTTCCATCACGATCGGCACAAATAATGGTGTTATCGAGAGCAAGATGGCAAGTATCATGCTCCCGCTCATGATATTCCCGAACAATCGCACCGCCATCGATAATGTTCTTGAAAGTTCATTTATGATATGGAAAGGTATCATGAACACCGTAGGCTGGCTGTAATGCCACAGATACCCGATAAAACCATGTTGTGTGATCCCATAAACTGGAACTGCCAGAAATACGCAAATAGCAAGCGCTGCTGTTGTGGAAAGCGAACCCGTGGGGGGGCTGTAACCCGGAACTATGGCAAGCGTGTTTGAAACAGCGATGAAAAGGAACAGCGTCCCCAGGAAAGGAAGATACCTATCTGGCTGCTGCAACGTGATTTCACGTATCTGCTCCCTTATGTATGTTACTACGATCTCAAGCAGGTTCTGCCACCGCGAAATAGGAGGCTCTACCGGGAGCCTGTGGGTGGCATACCATGCGGTAATTACAAGGAGTCCCATCACGATCCACGTAAAAACAATGGTCGCGTTGAGAGTAAAATCTCCAATTTTTAAGAAAACTATCAGGTCAGGGCTTATTTCAACGATCTTATCCCCCCTGTTCTGAGATGTATTATCGTGAATTTACTTGCCGTGAAACCAATGATCGATATCAAGAGACCCTCCAGATTAACCATCGTTACAACAAGATAGAAGCCCATGACACATAAAGCCGTGCGCCCCAGGAAACTGCCCATTGTAAGAAGCACCGGCTGACAGGTATTGGGAAGTTTCTTCAGGGTAAGCCAAATGCCCTGGAAATAAAATATCCCAAACAAAGCACCGGCTGCGAGGCTGAACATATTTACTGCAAGATCATTCATCATTCTGCTCCTCTCCTATCCTCATCTGCTCTTTTTTGATAAAGTACCAGGCATTGATACAGCCTGAAACTAATCCCACAAAAAGAAGAGTGAGCGTCCAGGAAATGCGTCCTGGCAGTATTTTATCCATCCATATCCCGATAGCTACGCCAATGAGCGTTGGAACGGCAATTGACCAGCCTATAGCGCCCATCATGCCCAGGCCGAACCAGACTCCTTTTCCTTTCTCACGCCTGGCTTTGATCCTGCGTGTTTCCCTCATACCAACTTTATCAGCAAATCTCTTCCTGGCATTATTCTTCAAAGCGTTAACCATACTCCCTCAATTTCAAAAAGCGCCGTGCAAAATCCAGTTCAAGTTTTGCAAGAATGGATCTTGTTTTCTTCTCCCTCTCATCCAGGATCCTGAACTCTTCTTCCAGGGTTTGTTTTAATGTCCCAAGGTCCTTACTTCTAACTGCCCTTCTTGTTGAGACCCTCACAAGAGAACTGCATTTCACAAGAACCCCTTCATCTATCGCAAGGAACTCCTCTTCTCCATCATGTTCAAAGGAAAGTATGCTGGGAACAAGAGCAGCCACGAAATCTATATGCTTAGGAAGGATGCAAAAATGACCATTCCCGGCTTCTGCGATCACATTGTTCACGTCCTGGTCAATGAAAACTTTCATCGGAAGCAGCACCTTCAATCTCATTTCTTTACCTCATCGATCATGCCGATCATGTAAAGCGATCTTTCAGGATAACCCTGGAACTTATCTTCAAGGATCATCTCGCAGCCGAAAAGCGCATCTTCAAGTTTGACCATCTTGCCTTTGTGACCTGTGAATTCCTCGGTTGTGAAAAATGGCTGCGTCAGGAAGCGCTCAAGCCTCCGTGCCCTGTTAACCGTTCTCTGGTCATCCTGGGAAAGCTCCTCAAGTCCGAGCATGGCAATGATGTCTTTAAGTTCCTCATATTCTGCCAGGGTCTTACGTATCTTTTGGGCTATCTGGTAGTGCTTTTCTCCAACGATATGTGGACTTAACATCCTGGAGTGCGACTGCAGCGGATCGATCGAAGGATACAATCCCTGGCTGGCCATCTTTCGTGAGAGAACGATCGAGGCTGACAGATGCCCAAAGGTATGAACAACAGCCGGGTCTGTGAAATCATCAGCGGGTACATATACTGCTTGGACAGAAGATATAGCGCCCGTATTCGTGCTGCATATTCGCTCCTCAAGTTGCGCAAGTTCAGTGGCAAGCGTTGGCTGGTATCCGACGCTCGAAGGCAATTGCCCCATAAGACCTGAAACCTCAGCCCCTGCCTGCACAAATCGAAAGATATTATCTATCAATAAAAGCACATCCTGCTTTGCATCGTCGCGGAAGTATTCTGCCATCGTGAGTGCAGCATGCCCGACCCTGAAGCGTGCCCCCGGCTGCTCGTTCATCTGGCCAAAGACCATTATCGCATTCTTAAGAACACCAACTTCATTTATTTCCCGGTAAAGTTCCTCGCCTTCCCGGCAGCGCTCACCTATTCCGCAGAATATGCTTATTCCTTCGTACTTGCCTGCCATATTATGGATCAGTTCCATTATCAGCACAGTCTTGCCCACCCCTGCTCCTCCAAGGAGTCCAGCTTTTCCTCCTTTTTCTAAAGGAGCGAGTACATCGATCGCTTTTATTCCTGTTTCGTAAATTTGCGAAGTTGTGATCTGCCGGGAGAGGGGCACCGGAGGCTGGTGGATGGAACGCCATTCCACTGCCTTTACGATCCCCTTATGGTCGATGGGATTACCGAATACATTGAAAACCCTTCCAAGAAGCTCTTCCCCGACAGGTACCATCAGCGGTTTACCTGTATCTATGACCATGGAGCCCCGCGAAAGCCCCTGAGTGGGTGTGAGGGCAATGCAGCGAACAACTTCTGTGTCCACGTGGGTCAGTACTTCAAAAATTTTCCTGCCATCCTTGCCGGCTTGTAACTGGTTATGGATTCTGGGAAGTTGCTTCGGGAATCGGACGTCCACTACGCTTCCACGGACTGAACTCACATACCCGATATTCTGGATCCCGCTCATATCCTTTCCAGCCTGGCTGCCATACATGTCCCCATAATAATGATACTATTGGTTTGAACGCTCTTTATCTTTTTGACCACCTTTTGATAGAGCAAAAGATACTCTCAAAGGCATGCCAAAAATGAGAGGAAATGTGAGTTTTCATAATGATTCTATTTATTAATGCCCGGCTCTCAACCTGTAAGCCAGAGCCTCTGGAAGATGTGCTGCAAGCATGTCTCTGATCACTTTTTCGATATCATATTTTGTCCTTTTAAGTTCGATCTCCCGTGTGACTGTGTCAAGAACAGCGAACGAAGCATCAGGGTTTCCATCCCTTGGCTGCCCCGACTGAACCTGGATTCACTACCAGACCACGCGTTCCATAATCCATCATGAATGGTATATGGGTATGGCCCAGAACAAGGACATCGCCATTGATATTGGAAAGAAGGTCTGGCGTTACATCTCCTGGACAAATATATTCCTGAAAATTATTAGGGCTTTTGTGGAAAAGGACTATCTTTTCACCATTTGCGACAATAGTCACTGTATCCTTAAGCCTCAAAATATAATTCAAACTATCCTTGGATGCGGCATTTCTTGTCCATTCCATTGCTGCCGCAGCATACGGATTAAAATCAGGTATTTGTTTAGCTAACCCATTTTAACCCTCATTTTTTTCCATTCACCCCTCCAAAAGGCATTTCGACCGAAAGGTCAATATATATGAATATATATTAAGATAATTGATGAGGAGAATCGAAATAGAAAAAGGCAAACTTG
>JBGOYM010000188.1:0-4125 GCA_041479675.1 Candidatus Methanoperedens sp. | reverse complement strand
CGACCGGAATATCCCTCTCATTCTCCAGCCTGTGACTTCAGACAGAAGAATTCATGCAGGTAAGCTCTTTGAACTGATGGATTTTGCGGGAGAAAAATTAAAAGATGTGCGGGTTATCCCGCAGACCCATAAAATGATGGGACTGCTCTAATAACCAGTTGCTGATGCAAGAACAATCACAGGATTGACATCGGCGAACGAGCCTACCTGGATCATATAGCCGCCTTTTGCCCAGATGATTGTGTACCGCGGCCCCATCTTGCCGTTCTGTATTCTGGCGTCGGTGAACTTTGTGGCTGCATGCCCGTTTATGGAGATATCCTCGAAAGGATCGTAATCAGCCTTGAACTCTTTCCTCAGGTCTTTTTTATATTGAGCGAGCAAATCCACAGGAGCATCGTGTTTGATCGCCACGATATATATATCCTCTCCGCCATACCTGTAAACACCTTCAAACCCGCTTACAGTAGAGTTCCCGATATCCATCGTGATCTCATGGATTCCCATGAAAGTAAAACCTGGTGGAAGGTTCGTTCTCGGGATGAAATCGGCTCCGATGGTCTGGTTTATTTTATTGTTATTTTCAAAAACGCATCCAGACAAAAATACGGATGCAATCATTAGTATTGATAATAATATATATTTATTCGACATAATTATGTCTCCTCTGGACTTTAATGTGCAGCCTACTTAAAAAATATTCCGGTCACTTCGAATTCGTTCGAAGTTAAAGCAACCATTATATATTTTAAAGGTTTATTTAAGAGTACATGCATGAAAAACTGATTGTAATTGTTGCGGTATTCTTATTATCCCTTTCAGGATGCATCGCGCCATCTTATCAAACCACAGACCAGAATAATCCTTTTCAGCAGGAGCCTGCGATAATTGCACCCGCACCTATTCCGAGTGAAGCAGCGACTGTACCTGTGATGACTGAAAAGAGAGAACTTTTGATAGACAGGATATCGGAAAACCTTACTTCGTTCTATGACAGGAAATGGAATACGCTTTACCAGGCTGATGAGCTTGATTGCTCCAGGATGTCCACATATTTCTGGGACTACATCAGGAGAAATTTCCATGTGGCTCCAAAAATCATTATCTCGTATGAAAGGCAGCATGCATGGCTTGCACTGAAGGTGAGTGATGTGGGGAACTCTACCGATTATAGTCACTGGAATATCAAGGGCGCAGACTACTATTTTGTGGAAGCCACAATACCCAAGGTGGTGGCTCCTGATAACAGGAAGTTCCTCATAAACGACAGGGAATACACCTCAGATGAGTTCTACAATGTCTCGGTTTATGTTTTTGACACACCTCAGGATGCCAATGATTTCCAGGCAGATGTCTCGTCACTGGGCGGATGGAACCAGGAGTTCAGGATGAAGGCTGATGACCTGAATAAGATTTCACGGCTGCTCACATTAACAGTGAACTAATACAACGGCGTGCGAACTACGGCGGCATAAGTTTATAATGTTTAGTTTTTAATTGTAATATGGATTGTGAAATAAACAAATAATCTGGGGTAATAATATAGACGGCTTTACAAAGTTTGACGGTATTGACTATGCAAATACCTTTGCAAAAAGGATCAGTGTTATGTATGAATTAGTTAGAGATGTCCTGTCCGGTCAACTCAGGAAAGGGGATGAAATAATCGATCTTGGTGGCGGTCCTGGCATGGGAGCCAGGATTATCGACGAGCTTGGTATAGAAGCTACCGTGACAAATATAGAACCTTCCACTACGATCCATAATGTTCCAAAATTATCGTTTGTGAAATACATACCTTTAAAGATGTCTTTTAAAGAAGCACTGGTTGCTCGTTTGCCCTATAAAGCCATCTGCTTGTTGATGGTAAGTTCGGAACATGAGATCGCATTATGCAATGGCAGGACGCCACTGGAAAACAAAAAGGAGTTTTTTCATGACATGAATGAGTTTATTCATAAGAATCTCAAGAAAAAGGGATGTCTCGTTATTGGATTCCCTGACTATCGAAAGGGAGCAACAGATACAGAGATAACGAGACAGCGTAGATTTACCGAATCGCTATTGGGACATTCGCATCCGCCGGAAGAGTTTTTCACAGTTGAAGAGTTCTCTGTGGCATTTAGCATACAGCCGGCTGTATTCGTTCAAAAACCTATGATCCTTGCCGGTGAGAAACCGGAAGAAACAATGTTGATGGCTAATGTTGCTGTATTCAAAATGGATGATATCCCCGGACCTCATTACATCTAACCGAATATCATTCCCATGCCGCTTGCCGCGTTATCCTCTTCTGCGATGAAAGCGGCAGTCACTATTTTCTTTTCTTCACCTGTGAGTTTCTGGATCCCGAGCCCTTCGAGCTTTTTTTCAGCCCTGTCGAGTTTTTCTGAATTTGCTTTCAGGTAAAGGAAATAACCCTTGCGGTCAGACCCCAGAAGATCGCACTCCCTGACTGTGAAACCTATGCGCTTGAAGAAATCATCCTCTTCGCTTTCAAGTATCTTTTTGACATCTTTGCTGACCTTGTCTTCATAGAAATAAACATTTTCCATACTTCTTTCCTCAGGGCTTTATTGGAGTTAGCGGTTAATAAATAAATCCATAAGTTCAGCAAGGTTTTTATCTTATCATGCTATTAGTAGGACACCCCACGGGATAGTAGGGTAGCCTGGTCCATCCTTGAGCGTTTGGGACGCTTAGACCGCGGTTCAAATCCGCGCTATCCCATATCTTTTTTCATCTGGCGCCTGGATACGGCATCTCCATCGAATACAATGACCTCCCCCTCGTATCCGCGAGGCAGATGGCGCAGGTCAGGCAGTCTTAGTTTTCCTCCCAGCTGCGAGATGATGCCGATGTAACTTCGCAGTTTTTTCATCTCATACCTCTTTACTATAAGCGCCATCCTTTTCGCGCTCTCCTCTTCGATCCTGTTCACCTGTCCCTCGCAGTGCATGACTTCGACATCCCGCTCACCCATGAAAAAAGGATAGCACCTGCATATCATAGGGCGCCATTCATATATGCTGCACCCGCCATTCCTGTAAAAGATGCACACGTCTTTGTCGTTGCGACGCAGTATCCAGCCGATAACACGGATGTTCTTACCATCGTCAAGGCATGAGTAAATATCAGGCATGGCAATTTCATCCCACTGCTTTCCGGTACCTTTCATAATGCGCTTCACATCTTCCGGAAAAACAGATATCGCATTCGACGGGCGCGAGATTTCCTTTGTGATCCTGATATTGAAATTCTCCTTGCAGCACCAGCCGCACCGGGCGCATGAAAGACCGGACTCGAAAATGGATGCTGCCAAGACAGAAGAATGCGTATGCACAAGGCGCTCGAGCCGCTGTCGCAGTGATGCGGTGTCCATGAATAACATTCCTTGATTCAGGATATAAAGACTTCTCTCAAACACAGTATTTCCTGAACATCATGGCTTCGGTCTGGCTTATCCTGAAAAGCTTAGCCAGGAACCTGATATCTTTTTCATCCGGCTTGACCTGGGCAGGCATCGCTTTCCCCCTGTAAAAGATAGCGCCCCCTTTCATATTCGCCCCGACATATCCTTTTGCTTTTCCTCTTATTACAAGTTCCCCTCCTTTCATATACGCTCCCGCAAACTCTTCAGTATCGCATACGGTCAGCACCCCGCCCCTCATAAGCACTCCTGTATTCATTCCTGCATCACCGCACACGTTCACTGTCCCGCGCTTCATCAATATGCCAGTACTCATCCCTGCGTTCCCGTTAACGATGATACTCGCATCGGAATCAAGCCTTGCTGCAATAGTGTCCCTGATAGCTCCGTCATTTATACAAAGAGTTTCCTTTGTAATCACATTGGGACTGACAACGGTTTCATCGGATATGTTGTGCATAAATCCCGTAATTGAGCAATACTTGCGGTATCCTGCACGGTCAGATGCGACCTCTATGACATTACCAGGAGGCTGTTTCACATTCCCCCTGACATAGATCGAACCTGATACCATACTTATGCCCATCCTGGTATCCACATCCCCGTCCACGATGATAGAGCCCACTTTTAACGATTCCCCGGTTCCTTTGAAAAACTTAAGGTCAACCCCGAGACTGCTTCCAAGCCTCTTTCCT
>JBGOYM010000187.1:0-4176 GCA_041479675.1 Candidatus Methanoperedens sp. | reverse complement strand
TTGAGCGCCATACCGTGATATCAACTCCACTTATAGAAACGGAGGTCTTTTCAGCACCCAATATCATATCAGACCTGCCTGAAACCATTCCATTTACATAAATCACACCAGGTACCTGTCTGATCACATTCAGGTCTTTATCTGTAAGATTCACGGTCGAGACTCCACCACCCTGTGACCCCTGTCCAGGTCCCATCCCGGTCGCTCTTGAATATCCCGGAGAGACCGTTATCAGGTCTGCTCCAAGACTTCCAAGACTTTTTTGTACGCTTGCTTGTAAACCATCACCTATTGAGATTATAGCCACGATCGCAGCCACTCCAATTACGATCCCAATTATTGTAAGCCAGCTTCGCATCTTACTTTTCCTGACATGGCTTAGCGATAACTTAAAAATATCATAAGTTTTCATGTTTATTCTCTTTTGGCTAATGGCCTTGTCCTTATTTAGATTTCTGGAAGTAAGTTGTTATTTTTCCTCGCTGCCAGTATATTACCAGTATAACAATAGCTCCCAGCAACCATGTTGTATAATTTGTACTTGCAGATTTGGTTTGTGCTCCAGCCGGGGATAATTCCACCGTAAGGAACTTTGTGATTTTGTGTCTTTGTCCGCTTGTGTCGGTATATTGTATCTCCAATTCAAGGTTGTTTCCTGCTCCAGCATTTTTTGTGATCTGGAATATTGCAGAGGTGTAATCACCAGAATTTAAATTCCCCAGCACGGAAGAACTGCTTCCTGTTGATGAGAAGTTCTTCTGGCGCGGCAGGCTGACAGTCACCGCACTGGCAGTATTTATCCCTACATTCGCAACGTTAAGGGAAAAAGAGCTTAAAGTCTCCTGGTAGCTTATCTCAAAATCAGTCGATCCTGCCACGATGAGTCCCACATAATTATTGGATGAATAATTGTTAAGGCCCGTAATTTTTATTGGCAAATTATATACACCGGGACGTGCTGCAATATCCACGGCAAGATCAAATGTTATGCTGGCTTCATCACCTGCCTTCAGGTTGCCGAGAGAGAACTGCGTCCCGCCTCCTATGATCGAGAAGATCGAATTTACGTTCGTGCCTGAAAGGTCTATACTGGCTACTGCATTTTCTACCGTGCCCGTGCCTGTATTCTTGAACCTGAGCGTCTCTTTGTTAGTGCTCATCGGTGATATGGTACCGATGGTAGAATTGAGCAGCACTATCACAGGCATGCCTTTGATGGTCAGTATCTGATCCTCAAGCTTTGTCGTCACTGGAGTTGCCGGAGTTCCACCGCTTGTTTGCTGTCCTTTATATGTAATATAGACATTGAAATAATAATCCCCTTCTACAGCATCAGGATTCACATGTATCCTGAACTTTGCAGTTCTCTGGGAACCCCAGTCGTTTATGGTTCCAAGTGAATTAACATCGTTAAGCAATATCACAGCATTGGCTGAAGCATTATCCTTTGGCGCAAGCCTGACGGAGACATCCTCCATGAACGAGCCGAATCCCATGTTCTTTATCGGTACATAGACAAAGGTCGTATCCCCTGGATAAACAGGAGCCGTCTCTGTCACCAGATATGATTGTGCAGATGCGACCTGCGTTAACAATACCGAAAATACTATTACAAACATTAAATTTAATTTATTCATGTTTCACCAACTATTTTTCCATCAAGCATTTTCACAATTCTTCCTGCATATCCTGCAATTCTCGGGTCATGAGTTATCATCACTATGGTCAATCCTTCATTGTTCAAACGTTTAAAAACATCCATTATTTCGCCTCCCGATTTTGTGTCCAGATTCCCTGTCGGTTCATCTGCCAGGAGAATAGAAGGACCAGTAGAAAGAGACCTTGCTACCGCAACTCTCTGCTGCTGTCCTCCTGATAACTGTGCCGGGAAATGAGCTTTACGATCAGATAGCCCTACAGTATCCAGAAGTTTTTTTGAGGTATCAACTACATCTTTTTCAGGAATTTCATGGATCCTCATCGGCAGTTGGATATTCTCAAGGGCTGTAAGGGTAGGATACAGATTGAAGGTCTGGAATATGAACCCGATCTTTTTACCTCTTATACGTGCCAGTTCGTCACTTTTGAATGTCGATATATCTTTACCTTCAAGAAAAACCTTTCCCCGGGTGGGCATATCCAGACAGCCTATCATGTTCAGCATAGTTGACTTGCCGCATCCGCTCGGTCCGGTTATAGCCACGAACTCATTTGTTTTGATGGTCAGATCTATCCCCTGAAGCGCGGGTACGTCAAACTCCCCCATTCGATAGATTTTCCAGACATCCTGTAGCTCCATTATAGTTTCCATCATTTGTCACCAGTTAAACAAACGTTGTTGCCCCCATCTCATCGAATTAATCATTTATTATGCCGCCTTGCCAGGAGAACCCACGCAAAAGATCCTGGTATTCCCACAAGAATTAATGATATTAAAATCAATAATACTAATACTGTTTTGTTATGCATTTTATCGTGTCTCCTTTTTTTTATTTTTATATTGTTGCATTTCAATTTATACAATTCGCTTCTCTTTCAAACAAGATTTTCATGAATCGAAATTATTCATATCTCAGTGCATCCACTGGTTTAAGCTTCGATGCCTGATACGCAGGGATTATTCCTGCAAGTACTCCCACGGTAACCGAAACAGATAATGCCATAGCTATCGAGTTAAATGTGACTACTGCAGTGCCTCTCCCAAGAGGAAGACCTCCCATAAGCGCAGGCATGAAACCCGAAAGAATTGTTCCGAGGATTATGCCTATTATTCCTCCAACAAGTCCGATAAATGCCGCATTGAAAAGGAATATAAGCAAAATGTCTTTATTTCGCGCCCCAATAGCTTTCATAATCCCTATCTCTTTGGTCTTCTCAAGGACAGAAGTGAACATGGTATTCGCTATCCCGATAGAACCAACGATCAAGGAAACTGCGGCAATTGCTAGAAGAAACGTATTCATTGAATTCATCGTATCTGCTCTTGTTTGCTGCATTTCCTTCCTTGAAGTAACTGAAAAATCCATTTTATTTTGAGTAACATGTCTTGCAGTCATAAGTTTGTTCTGGATTTTCGTGATTACTTCGTCCAACTGATTTTGGTCCTTGATCTTTACAACAAGTGTGTCGTAGATATCAATCGTCTTGTCTGGAATCACCTGGTATGCCATCTGGATCGGCATGTAGACACTGGTGCTCTGGTCATTAAGAATTCCCACAACCCGGAAAGAACCGCTGTTTATCGTTACCATCTTATTGATTCCGAGAGGCTGGGAAAAATAAGAGGATGCGAGATTTCCCCCGATAACTATGACATTCTGATCAGCAGAATCAAGCATCCTGCCAGTTTGTCTCGTAGATGTCGTAATTTGAGACCACACTTTTTGGTCAACGCCTGTTACAGATACTTTGCCTGTTTTGCCAAGATAGGATATATTCACACTGCCTCTTATATTTGTGTCAATCAGCGCAATATCAGGTAAGCCCTTCAATGCCTGGAGATCACTTCTACCTAGCACTATTTGGTTGGTTGTTGCCTGGGCTCCGCCGCCACCTCCGCCGCCTCTCGTACCAAACATTCCCCCACCCCTTTCAAAGCCCGGTGAAATTGTCACAATATCTCCACCCAGAGCGTTCAATTGCGCATTCAGCGATTCCTGCATCCCGGCTCCTATCGATACAATGGCAATTACTGCAGCGACACCTATAACTATGCCAGTTATAGTCAGCCAGCTTCGTAGCTTGCTGTGCAGCACCATGTTAAATGCATGCTTGAAACACTTGTTGATCTTCATTTTAACCTGCAGGAATTATCATTTCTTCTGGCTTTTGAATAAATCCTTTATTTTGAAATCAGGATCGATCAATTTGCGGCTCGTGTACTTTCTATAACCTACAAATGCTACCAAAAGCACAGCTGCTCCGATGAAATACCACATGTATGTAGAGAATACACTTGCTTGTGGCACGGCTCCTCTTCGTCCCTGCGAACCAGTTAGCCCATCCGCGGATGCGACATTTTGAAGTCCAATTTTGACTTCTTTCTGAACGACCGTTCTTTCTCCCATAGTGTCGGTATAAGCTATCTGCACAAGCACGGTATCAGATGAACTATTCGTTGAGCCATTCATCGATCTTTGCATAGGCCTTCCCTGGCTATTGGAATTGTTCCTGGCG
>JBGOYM010000186.1:0-4257 GCA_041479675.1 Candidatus Methanoperedens sp. | reverse complement strand
TGGGCATTCAGCCGCTCGATGTATGTATTTACCTGTATGTCTGGGTTGAGATTGTTAACGAACTGCTTTGCAGATTCCACCTTGTGCTTTCCAACATTGCCGCCGTGGATGACCTGCCGCTGAAGGTTGCTCAGATCAACGGTATCATCGTCCATTATCCCCAGCGTCCCTATGCCTGCAGCAGCAAGGTATTCGATCAATGGCGAGCCGAGACCGCCTGCGCCTATACATAATACCTTTGATGAAAGGAGTTTTTTCTGGCCTTTTCCGCCCACCTCGGGCAGTATGATGTGACGCGAGTATCGCTTTATCTGTTCTTCGCTGAATCCGCCTATCATTTTTTCACCTTATTATTACTGGGAGTATTATTTGCCCTACTAAAGTATTACTACCATAAATAATTTGTGGTTTTTTGGATTGTAACACCAACTAAATTTATCTTATCAGGTGCGAAATGTCGGATTACAGCATCTGTAAAGGCACAGGTGTGATGCAGAGCAGTCCCAGGGCAAATGTGAGCATCCCAATTACCATCCTCTTCCTGTCAAGCGGGATATCGTCATTGAGGGGTCTGGGATGACCGCCGGCAGAAAAAAAGAGCAAAAGAGCGCTCCAGAATATCCACATGAAGCCGTCTGTTTTCATGAATATTATCAAGTAAGCCCCTATAAAGAACAGAACAGCGGGCAGATCCGCTGAAACACGGGATGCTTTTTCGCCCATCATGGCGCGAAGGACATGGCCACCGTCAAGTTGCCCGGCAGGGATGAGGTTAAGGGCTGTCACAAGCATCCCTGCCCAGCCGGCAAAAGCGATAGGATGCATCACAAATGAATCCGGGGTAGCTAAAAAGCCCATTATAAACCCGAAAAGAGGGGGTATTCCCAGTGCAAAAACATGTTCTTCCGGAGTGAATAGCAATGGGGGCTGAAGAAGACCTATAACAGTAACAACCACAGACGCAAAAAGCCCAATCAGAGGACCTGAGACCCCCACATCGAACAGCGCCTTTCGGCCAGGTATGGGCCCTCGGTGTTTGATGACAGCCCCCATTGTCCCGATAAGGCTCGGAAAAGGGATGAAATAGGGCAGAGAGGTTTGCATCCCATGCTTTTTCGCAACAAAATAATGTCCTGCTTCATGTGCTCCAAGTACGGTCATAATGGCTATCGTGAACGGGATCCCTTTAAGGACATCAAAAGGGCTGCTTTCAGGGTTTGCTCCGTAAAGCAGCGACCCCGCAAGCATTGTAGTAAAAAATGTAGCTATCAACAACGCGACATTTATCCATCTTCGCTCTTTGACCAGACCGAATGGCGAAGCCATAAGCACGTGCTCGCCCAGTTCATACCTGACCGAGAATTCAAAGCCCTTTTCAGCAAAAACAGTCCACAGTTCCTCATATATTAATCTGATATCCTTTTTTGGAAGCCCGAAGAAATAGATATTGCCATCATGTTGCTGTATTTCATATAGAGAGAAGAATGGGCTGATCTTTTCAGCCAGTTCATCCGCTGCCTTTGACCTTTGCAAACCGTTCATTAATCTTAATACTCTAAATCCTGCCTAATGAATATAACCATATTTTCCGTATTTCTTATTCAGCTTGCGTGCGACTATCATTTATCCCTGGACCCCAGAGGAACGAATTTCGTGCCGTAATACAGCATTCCTTTTTCACTTTCCTCACCCAGCTTTCTGAAAGTGGATTTTACCTTCATGCCTATATGGATATCGTTATGGTCGCATATCACCTGCGAGGTAAGGCGGGGACCTTCGTCCAGTTTGATTATCGCCAGTATGTAAGGGGTTTGCTTCTCAAAATCCTTTGTAGAGCTATGTATTATTGTGTAGGTCACAACTTCGCCTAATCCCTTGAACTTAAACGGCACTGATCTGCTGCTACGCCTGCATTTAGGGCACAGGTTCCTTGGAGGATAGTAGTATTCACCGCATTTTTCACAGTGAGTGCCTATAAGATTGTACAGGTTTTTGAGTCTTCTCCAGAATCTTGCAACGGTCATGTTTACCTCCCGAATATATGGATAACGGCAGTGCCGCCCGAGCCTCCCACGTTATGGGTAAGACCTATCTCGGCGCCGTCGATCTGGCGTTTACCCGCCTCGCCGCGAAGCTGCAATACGATCTCGACCGCCTGCTTGACACCAGTGGCGCCGACAGGATGACCGCATGCCTTAAGACCGCCTGACGTGTTAATGGGTATCTTCCCTCCGATAGCGGTCATGCCTTCCATGGAAGCTTTTCCACCTTCTCCTTTTTTCACGAAACCAATGTCTTCGATGGCACAGATCTCTGCAATGGTGAAGCAGTCATGCACTTCTGCAAAATCGATATCTTTCGAGGTCAACTTTGCCATCTTATATGCTCTTTTTGCGGCGGCGACCGTGGCATCAAGCGTTGTTATGTCCGGTCTGTCGTGAAGCGAAAGCGTTCCGCTTGCCTGGGCTGAAGCTTTTACATATATGGGGGTGTCAGTGAACTTTTTTGCGATCTCGGCAGGCGCAAGAACGACCGCTGAAGCGCCGTCTGAGATCGGAGAGCAGTCAAAGACATGCAGCGGGTCTGCCACCATGACAGAATTTAGAACTGCATCGATGGATATCTCGTTCTGGAACTGTGCTTTCGGGTTCATTGTCCCGTTATGGTGGTTCTTGACAGCCACAGAAGCGAGTTGTTCTGAAGTCGTCCCGTATTTATGCATGTGAAGCCGCGCTATCATGGCATAAAGCCCCGGGAATGTGGCGCCCATTACGCCTTCCCATTCCCTGTCCGCGGCTGCCACAAGGGCGTCAGTTGTGGTCTCAACTTCCACATCAGTCATCTTTTCAGCACCGCCGGCTATAACGATATCATGATATCCTGATGCCACAGCTATGATGCCCTGACGCAGAGCAAGACCGCCTGAGGCGCATGCTGCCTCAACACGCGTTGATGAGATATGAAAGCCGGCAAGACCGGAATAATCCGCGATCAGTGAACCTATATGCTCCTGTTCGATGAACCTTCCTCCGCTCATGTTCCCTACATAGAGCGCATCTATTTTTCCGCCCTGGACGTTCGCATCCTCTATTGCTGAGACTCCAGCCTCTACAAAAATATCCCTGAATGATCTATCCCATAACTCGCCGAATTCTGTACATCCTACTCCGATAATTGCTACGTCACGCATTGGATCACCTCACAACTTGATCTTCCCTTTATGTTTCGCATAGGTCGCATAATTGATATAAATAGGGTTCGCCAGCAGCTCTTCTACGCTGGGTGCCCCATTCCTTATCTCATCTATCCTGTCAGTTACGCTGAGGCTGAAAGCGTCGCTACCTGCACCTGAGCCGAACGCGGTCATGAATATCCTGTCACCGGGTTTTGCGATGTCCAGGATGGCAGCAAGCCCCATCATACAGGAACCTGAGTATGTGTTCCCCAGACGCGATACAACAAGTCCGGGTTTTATCTGTTCGCCTGAGAACCCTAGCATCTTTGCAACACGCGTTGGGAACTTACCGTTTGGCTGGTGGAACACCGCATAATTGTAGTCCGAGGGCTTTGTACCGAGCCGTTCCATAAGACCTGATGCCGCGGAGGTCACATGTTTGAAATAACCGGGTTCGCCAGTGAACCGCCCGCCGTGTTCAGGATATGGTTGTCCCTCCCTTCTCCAGAAATCCGGTGTATCAGTAGTGAATGAATATGTTGATTCTATTTTTGCCACGATGTTCTCTTTTCCTATTATGTACGCCACACCCCCTGCTGCGGCTGTGTATTCAAGAGCGTCTCCCGGTGCGCCCTGCGAGACATCTGCGCCTATTGCCAGTCCCAGGTCGATCATGTCCGATTCAGTCATCCCGACACATGCCTGGATGGCAGCAGTACCGGCTTTGCAGGCGAACTCAAAATCCGCGGCTGTCAGGTTCGGCGTAGCACCTATCGCTTCCGCAACGATCGTACTTGTGGGTTTTACAGCATAAGGGTGGCTTTCTGAACCCGTGAATACAGCCCCTATTTTTTCAGGGTTCACATTTGCACGGTTTACCGCATTTCGCGCAGCTTCTACTGCGATCGTGATGGTATCTTCGTCCATGTCAGGAACGGATTTTTCATAAACCATCAATCCGTCGATGATACTGTTCGGATTGTCGCCCCATACTTTAGCGATCTCTTCTATCTTGATTCTATAGCGCGGTATGTAAGCGCCATATGACACTATTCCAGATTTCATTTTTTAACCTCAATCTC
>JBGOYM010000185.1:0-4294 GCA_041479675.1 Candidatus Methanoperedens sp. | reverse complement strand
TACGGATAAGGATCTCATCGATAAGGTCATGAAAATGGTCTCAGGGCTGAAAATCCTTATCCTGGACGGACATCACAGGTACACAGCCTCGAACATGATGAGGAAAATAGACGGCATCGAATATACAATGATGATGCTTATGGAAGGGGGCGACAGGGCTCTTCAGCTTTTGCCATGGCACAGGGCGGTGCGAAATTTTAGCCAGGATAACCTTGAGAAGAGAATAAGAGAGAGATTTTCGATAGAATGGGAGGGTGAGGTGGGAGAAGAGTTCTTTTCGCATCTCAGGCAGCGCAACAGTGAGTACGATGTAAAGCTTGGAATGTATGACGGGAAAAAATTCAAGATAATCGGGGCTATTGAGAATGAAGTCAGGGAGCTTTCAGAAAAGCGGGGCGAGATAGTCGGGCTTGACCTTATTGTTCTTCATGACTGGCTCATAAATCCTATAATAAGGGGTAAACCTGAAGAAGACGTATCCTTCAATGCCAGTCCTGCCGAGGCGGTGGCAAGGGTAGATAGTGGGGAGTTCGATGTGGCTTTTCTATTAAATCCTTTTTCTATTAAGGATGTTGAGAAAAAGGCTTTTGTGGAGCTAAAGAATTTTCCCCAGAAGTCAACCTTATTCCTGCCAAAGGTCGCAGAGGGTATTGTGATGAGAAAGATCATTTATACCCAGAAGTTCTCATAAAGTATAACCTAACCAGACGCCATAGGGCGCGGGCAATCCACGAAACACGAAACGATAACTTTATAAATAATAAATATATATCAGTAATTAAGGAGGTTTTGTTTTTGGTTGAAGTAAGTAGAAATGAAATTAGAAAGACGATGGTAACGTCTTTGGGTACCGCATTTGGAATAGTTATCGGTATGGTCTGGACGCAGGTTGTACTCTCGGCGTTCGCTACAGGCGGAATACCTTTAACGAGTATAGGTGGAACATGGAGTCAATGGGGTATTTTTGTTTTCACAGCTATAATTGTAACAATAATGTGCGTTATTGCAATTGTAATGCTAAGCAGATGGGGAGGAAAGGAATAAAAAACTAACATGCCAACGATACCATACAAAGTGTAATGGCTCAGTGTTTCGTTTTGATACTCATTTCGCCTTTTTTTAATACCCAGTCTATTCTTGGCTTGATCCTTCTGTTTGTCATCTTCACCATAGGCTCTGATGACTTGTAATTCGCAGAAAAATCCTGGCGAAATAATTTCAGGACTCAACAGTTGCCGATTCAACGGAAGATATATAAGAAATAAAAGTTAATCCTTGTTAGGAGGAATAATATGAGCTCTGCAATGTGGATAGTAGTAATATTATTAATAGTAATTATTATGGTATTGCCAATAATTCCAAAAGAAAATTGTGTACAGGTATTGGGTCAGAATGTTGCTTGCACTACCGAGCATGTATCAATAGTCCAATTGATATTTGGAAAATAAAGTAAGGTCGATACATTTTTTTATGCAAAACAGTAATCCCGCCGAAATTGATAAGATGCTTTAATGCAGGCAATCGGGCTTGCAATAACTCAAGGTAATTTTTGCTTTTTTAGAATTATAAAATTCTTATTGTCCCTGTATATGATCTCAAATCCAAATTCTTTGGCTAACCAATCAAACGTACTGGCGCCAAAAAAACAGATGTGTGTGGGATCGTTTTTATACCACCAGTTCTCAAAATCATTGACAACATCATGCATCGATGTCATAACCGCAAGATATCCACCTGATTTAATCAGTTTCCGAATCCTTTGCAACTCTGCCCTTATTTCCCTTAAATGCTCAAATACCTCGGTTGATATCACAAGGTCGTAAGTACCTTCTGGAAACGCGGGAAAGAAAAATGGGTCATATACATCGCAGGAAAATCCCTCCCTCTTTAAAAGCTCAGCAAGGACGGGCGAGGGGCCACAACCGTAATCCAGGACTGAATTAACCCCAGGACAATATTTATGCATCATGGCAATCTTTTCAAGGAACATCCCTACATATCCATCGTTGGAAAGCGTGTTCCTGTGAAGCCTGTAGCGGGCTAGTTCTTCATCCGGTTGGAGATGATGACTTTCAGGTACGAAAATGAGATCGCAATGAGGGCATCTCAGGAATACGCGCTTTGAAGGTTTTGAAAATTCAAGGGGAAATATAGAGTCGCTACTGCAAAGAACGCACTTCAAAGGGTTTCACCCAATGTATCTCAAGTCCTCATCAGATGACACCGGAGTCTTTCCTTCCTCCATTTCCCGAAGTTTTGCCACGATCTTTTCCATCTCAGCCGCCCGCTCTTCAAGCGCCGCCATATCCACATCTATCTCAAGAATCTTACACAGCACTTTCAGAACTGCCTGTGCGCTCTTTGGATCGACAAGATAACCTGAAGTCACGCCCATAAGGCATACTGCTTCTATTCCCCGAAGTGCTCCCAGACCAAGCATCAATCCTGACGCCCCAACAATGCCGCCTCCAGGTTCGTTCGCCCTGAATTCCACACCGAATTCCTTAAGTTCTCGTACAAGCTCTATGTTATTTGCAGCACCAAGAACTGTGTCTGTCTCAACAAGCTGCCCCACGCCGTACCCACCCAGCGCGTATACTCTCTTAACCTTGAATTCCTCAACTATATCCAGGAACACGCCGCACAGTTCATAATGACCCTCGTTCGAGGTGCTCTGGTGGTCTCCGACCAATATTAACAGGTCGTGTTTGCCTTTTGTTTTATAGGCATACAGTTCATTACTCACGAGCCTGACAGTGCCATCGTCCTCAACTATGACCTGGGGGGGAAAATGGGGTGAGAATATCTCCATTATTTTTTTAGCGCCCAGCTCCGCGACCATATGCTCTGCAACCAGCTTTCCGACATGCCCGACCCCTGGCAGTCCTTCAATAAGTATTGGGTCTTTGAGTCTGGGTTTTTTGGACCTTATAATAGTTGTTTTTATCATCACTTACCTCTGTTTGGCAATTCTTCTGTATTTCCCGTATCTATCCTCCAGAGAGAAACGTGCCGGCTGTGAATAGTTTGTGGTTCTTCCGCACAAGGGACATATCTCTCTCAGAGTATATCTCCCGCAAGAACATCTTCTTATTTTGGATACCATAACATCTCAAGTATTCCAATTTTATTCTGATCAGGCTTTTTCTTCCGTATATCTGTGGAACTCACCTGTCCCACCTACATTTTCGATAATTTCAATGGCTGTCTGTGCTGATTTTTTAAGAAAATTTTCGGCTTTTTTATAATCCGGAGCTATTACACGCAACCTGTATCGTGGCGAACCAGTATATGTGATATATATACTGAGTTCTTCTCCTTTTATTTCTCCAGCAGCGTTCAATGCCTTCTTTATATGTTCGATACCGTCAGGCAAGGGGCAGGTAAGGTCAACGTATCCTGCAATCTCAACCTGAGGTTTTTTAAGGTTCTCTTCAGCAACCTTTTTTACCATTTCGGCGAATTGTTTATCAACGCCAATGCTTGTAAGAAAAGAGGTCCCGCTGATCCTTGATTTTTCAAAAACCGAAAAAACACTGCCGAACTTTTCATAAAACAGTTTGGTCAATCCATTCAGTTCTTCAGTACCTGTTTTTGTAGTGCTGGCAACGTATTGTATCCATTTCTCAGCTTTCTGTTCGTTCTTCCACTGCTGTATCTTTTCACGGCGCTGGTGTTCATTAACATCTTTCAGCGACAGGTCTATATGGTGTTTGCTCTCATCAACGTAAAGCACTTTACAAACTATCTTCTGACCTTCCCTTACATGGTCTCTTATGTATTTGACCCAGCCAGAGGCAACCTCTGAAATGTGGATCAAGCCTTCTTTATGTCCGTATTCATCCAGTTCTACGAACGCACCGAAATCGGTGACCTTTTTCACAGAGCAAACGACAAGTTCATCCTCTTCAGGCCACCCGCTTTTCTCCATTACTCAAGAACCTCGATTATCTGCGTTTTTACGAACGCCTTTCCGCCTGTGGGTTCAGAAAGTGTTCTCCCGCATACAAGGCAAGTGACGGGTTTACTAGCGCATCCGAAAATGACCTGCTCGTTCTGACAGTCATTGCATTTTACCTTTAAAAATCTGCTCTTTGGTTCCATGTTCAGCTCTCCACAAGCTCAAATTTTCCTGCCCTGAAGCATTTTCTGATATGTGCTTTCTTGCATGTTGAACATCTGTATCTGAGGTTGATCCTCTTTGTGGGTTTGTCCCCACCAGGCACTTTTGAGAATTTCCCTGAGTTGCCTATTCCTGTATGTCTGTATTTTTGCCGTGTTATTCGGGTTAACG
>JBGOYM010000184.1:0-4296 GCA_041479675.1 Candidatus Methanoperedens sp. | reverse complement strand
TCTGTCCTGTCTTCTTGTTGATTATGTCGAAAGCATCCTTAACGATCTTGTTAACCGTGATCTTCTGCCCTGTGTTATGCTCTTCCCGCATCATTTTGTTGACAAGTCTCTCAACGATGTTCAGATTAGATTTGCTGAACTGCTTTTTTGAGTTCTTTCCACCGCTGTGTGGGAGGAATACAGGAGCAAGATTGACGTAGTTCCTTATACTGGGGTCTTTGATCTCAACTTCAGAAAAGTCCCATTTTCCATATAATTTGTGCATATTATCTCACCGGTTTTTCCTTCTTTCCGAGCACCATCTGCCTCAAGTCCACGTTATTCACGGCCACGACCTTCCAGCGCACGCCCGGGATGTCACCCATGGCACCGCCCATCCGTCCGCCTATACCCTCCACGAGAACTTCATCATGTTCATCTATGAAGTTGATGGCGCCGTCCAATGGACAGAATGCCGTTACCTGTTTACCATTCTTGATAAGCTGCAGTCTGATACATTTTCTGATGCCTGAGTTGGGCTGTTTAGCTTCGATCCCAACTTTTTCAAGCGCAATACCCCGGGCACGGGGCGCCCCTGCAAGCGGGTCAGCCTTTACATCAAGATTAAGAGCCCTCCGGCTGTAATTGATATCACTCCATCTGAATTTCTTATGCTCGCTCTTGAGTTTCCGAGCGGCGTACATTCCTTTTCCCAAGTTTTTTCCTCCGTAAAGCCCCGCGACCCCATATTTAAATACGAGGTCTAGCGGGGTCTTATTGAATTATCACATCATCTATATTATGGTGTCTCGCGGAGAGCTTTTTTACTTTTTCGATGTTTTTGCCGTCTCTCCCGATGGCAAGACCTTTCTCCTTAGTAAGTACTTCTACATAAGCTATGCGCTTGTCGTCCTTAACTATAATGTTTACGTTCTTTATAGAAACGGGATGAAAGGCATTCTTAACGAACTCTGCAGCATCGTCAGAGTGTTCGATGATCTCAACATGCTTACCGATTGTTTTCTTTACGCGATTTATATGTTCTCCGCCTTTGCCGATAGCAAGTCCCATATCCCCGCTCTTTACTACGAATATCAATCTGTTGTTCTCAGAATCTTCAAAGCAATCCCGTGCACTTGCTCCAGTCATGCTCTCAAATAATGCTATATATCTTATTCCATCTGTGCTAAGCTTCACTTCACTCATTCATGCTCCCAAAAGAAAGTATCTCGGAATCTCCTGGTTCCAGCACGGCAAGCGCTGAAATCGAGAATGGTTTGCCGCACGCGACACCAAGGTCAACTCCTGATCCTGAATATTTTATCATAGCAGTTCCCTTGAGTTCTAAAAGATTCTGTTCCGCGCAGGCTGATGAGACCACAACGACCTGTGCTTTTCCTTTTTTTATAGCATCCCGTGTTTGTTTTATTCCTATGACAACTTTGCCTGTGGACAGGGCGCTTCTTAATACTTTGCTGATATCAGTTTCCATAATCATACTCCTTTAACTGGTTTTTTTGCGATCAATTTAACATTTCCTGTACCCAACCTTATGGGCTGACCAACTATTACATTTTCTGTTACTCCACGAAGTTCATCTACATCACCGGCAATACCTGAATCCAGCAGGTGGCTGACAGTAACTTCAAATGCTGCGCGGGCAAGAACACTTGCTTTTTCGCCTGAGATACCGTGCCTGCCTATGGGCTTTACCTCTCCGTCAACAGTCATGATATCTGCTACAAGCATAATGTGGCGCACGTCAACGTTCAGACCCTGTTCCTTTAATGTCTCTGTAGCTTCATGGATAAGGGCTGCCCTTGCTGCTTCTATCCCCATCACTTCGTATATCTCATTAACATTGTTGGTCCTTGTCCTGGTAGGATCTACACCGTCTATCGCAAGCACTTCCTTGAGAGTAGAACCTTCGGTATACAGGACATATTCTCCGCTCTCTTCTTTCCTGATGACGACTCTTTTTATTCCCTTGATGCCCTTTAATATCACGGAATGCACGCTTTTAACAAGCTGCAGGAGCTGCCTGTAAGAGGGTTCCTCTGGTTTCATTATCAACGTGTCCCCGGTGATACAAGATGACACATCGAGTTCCTCGTTGATCTTATCAGAAACCTCTTTTGCTTTCATATTGCGCTGAATAAGGGCTTTTTTATTAAGTTCGACAACTACTTTCATGTCCGTGATGTCCGTGGACATGCTGCCAAGAACGCCAATGTAGGTAGCTTCGATCTTCCATGCAAGTTCGCGGGCTTTATCCCTATCGAACGCATACTCCTTTTCAAGGAAAATTGTCATCATCGGAGTACTCGGGTTTTTCCTGGCATCCACTATCTCTATCAACCGAGGCAGACCCAGCGTAACGTTGATCTCTGCTACGCCTGCGTAGTGGAACGTTCGCATCGTCATCTGTGTACCGGGTTCACCTATCGACTGTGCCGAAACAACGCCAGCAGCCTCACCAGCTTCTATCTTTGAATAATCATATACGGCCATCGTGCGTTTTATGATCTCATCGAACTGCTTTTGTGTGAGCTTTACGTTCTTCAACTCGCGAAGCAGATTATCTTTAACTCTCTGTGGAAGCGATAGATCTGTGACTGTTCCCTCGATGGTTTTCTGATCTACGCTCATTCTTTCACCCCTTTCACTGAATCAATAATGCGCCTGATTGCTTCAGGTTTACTGAAATCGCTGTTCATGGGATTGATGCCGTCCTCGCCGTATTTGAACTGGATGATCATCTTTCTGGTATCCCTGACAGTCCCGTCGTACTGCACTTCCAGGTCCTGCAATGCATTCACAAGCCGCCTCTGGAGGTAACCTGACTGCGATGTTCTGACCGCTGTGTCCACCAGACCTTCGCGTCCTCCGATGGCGTGAAAGAAATACTCAGTGGGAGATAGACCGCTCTTGTAGCTGGCTCTTACGAATCCATGAGCCTCGGCGCCAAGATCGTTGCGTTCGAAATGTGAAAGCGTCCTGCCTGCATAGCCTCTTTTAATACGCTCGCCTCTTACTGCCTGCTGTCCAACGCATGCAGCCATCTGAGTAAGGTTCAGCATCGAACCCCTGGCTCCGGACTTTGCCATTATAACCGCGGAATTATCCATTCCAAGATGATGCCCTGCAATATCACCTGTTGAGTCTCTGGCTTTGCTCAACTCTTTCATTATCTCCATCTCAAGCGTCTCAGCAAGCGTTCGTCCCGGAAGCTGTTCGAGTTCTCCCGCCCCGTATGCTGAAATCAGTTTTTCTACTTTGTCCCTGGCCTGATCAAGGACATCGTTGATCTGATTCTGTGCATCTATGGGAATGAATTCATCATCTATACCGAAACTGAATCCCCTGTGCATGATAGCTCTGATAGCAAGCTTGGTCGCATCGTCGATAAATTTGCAGGCAATTACAGGATTGAATTCCTTCATGAGTTTATCAAGTATCACGCTTTTGAAAGCTCCTATGGCTTTTTCATCGATGGTTCCCATTTCAAGTATCCCATCTTTAATGACCACATACGAATCTTTTTCGCAATCAACACCCTTGCAGGTATCGCATTGTTCGCATATCTCTGATTTGAACTGAAGATTGAGACCTTTCGGAAGAATATGGCTGAATATCTGTTTTCCAGTCCAGTATGGCTGATTATTCTCTTCGCCTGCTGGAGGATACAGTTCGCGTATCTCGGATTTCCCGAGGAGCTCCAGGGCTTCATTCTTGAATATCTTTTCTTTGCTGTTAGTGAGCAAAAAGAGCCCTGTGATGTGGTCGTGAATACCTCCTATGATAGGTCCTCCGAACCTTGGGGACAGGATATTTTCCTGCACATGCATCAGGATCTTTGCTTCAGCCAGTGCTTCCTCGTTCTGCGGTATGTGCATGTTCATCTCATCGCCGTCAAAGTCAGCATTGTATGGAGGACATACAGCAGGATTTAATCTGAATGTCTTGTTGGGTAAAACTTTTATCTCGTGAGCCATTATGCTCATTCTGTGAAGCGAAGGTTGTCTGTTGAACAGAACGATATCTCCGTCTTTTATCTGTCTCTCGACTTTCCATCCCAGTTCTAACATGTCAGCAAGTTCACCGCAGTTCTTATCCGTGATCTTCACGCGGCGTCCATCGGCTCTTACGATATAATTGGCGCCCGGATGATTTTCTGGACCCCGCCTCACATATTCTTTTGCCTCATCGAGATTCCTTGGGGTCACGAACATTGTGCTGGTAAGTTCTTTAGCTATTTCAAGGGGTACACCCACCTCGAATATTCGCAGGTTCGGGTCAGGCGAGATGACAGTTCTT
>JBGOYM010000183.1:0-4338 GCA_041479675.1 Candidatus Methanoperedens sp. | reverse complement strand
TGCTCACGCTCCTATTTTGATTTCGAATCCGATTTTCAAGAAGTCTTATGAGATCCCCTGGTTAAATAATATGAAATTAAAGTATGTTTGGGTTTAGATAATATTCAATTATGGTGGTTAAACGGTCTGCGAAAATCGGTGATTAATCAAAAAATAAACAATCAATAATTCCAGAAAGGTCTCATCAACTGATGTCGCATGAACTCAAAAACCAGAAATTCCATTGCAAGAATAGCGGTATTTTTTTGTTTCTCCCATATTTGCTGAAGGTCAATCTACCTGATATGATAAAAAACTCAAATTTTTCTGAAACTTCAGAAATCAGCAAGCTCAACTATGTTCTTTCGATTTTATCTCTAAAACTTCTTGGGCAGGAAAGACTATCACAGATAAATGATTTTTCTATTTTCATCAATAAGGCTGCTTATAAAAGTGACAACCGCTTCTGGACCTGCAGCATAAACTGCCAGGATATCTTCATGTTCAAGATTCAAATTTACCATCATATCACTCTATTAACTTAATAATCTGGTAATGGTGTCCATATATATTGATTTTTCGATATACTAATTGTAAGGTTGTGGATTTTGAATATTTTATTAGTATTTACATGGGCAAAAGCATAAAATGGGTATCTGAATAGTTACAAGAAATCTTATGAGATTCCCTGGCTAAATAATATGAAACTAAAATATGTTTGGATTTAGATATATTTAATTATGGCGGTTAAACGGTCTGCGAAAATCGGTGATTATGAGTGTTTGACGGTTGGAAATCGAGGGTCAGTTCGAAACTTCAATATTTATTATTATAAATCATAGAATCTTATAATGGAAACTCAAACCTCGCCTTGAAATGCCTCATTGGAAGCTCCCTCCCGTCACCCTTACCGGCGGTATCTTATCCCTGTCTTCATACAGAACTTCCACAGCCTCGACCACAGAATCCAGATCCCGCTTCTCATATCTGAGCCTCGGGATGGCAAACCTCACAAAATTGAACTCGGGGAGCACTTCTTTTTTCATCTTCTTATCATAAGAACCGCATGCCCGCCTATCGGTGTCATCACAGGCAATCCCCGGTTATGAAGTTCCTCTCCAAATTCCCTGACCTGGTTTATGCGATATGTCAGATATTCTTCTCTGGCGACCGTCTTTAAACCAACCGCGAGCGTCATGATATCCCGTCCCGATAACCCGCCGTAGGTAGGGTGCCCCTCTTTATCTATCTGGTACCCCATCAGGGCATCCGGGATATCCGGGTATTTCTTAAATCAATTTCATTCTCTTTCCAATCCTCTCAAAGATCGCGAGAGCCTCATCCAGATCTTCCTTCGTATGCTGCGCTGTCACATTAATTCTCACGCGGGCTTTGTCTTTGGCTACCAGAGGGAAAACGATTGGCTTGGCAAAAAGCCCTTCCTCAAAAAGCAGTCTGGAAAGTTCCATCGCCGTCCTGCTCTCACCTGCCATGACAGGAGTGATGGGCGTCTGGCTGTGTCCGATATCGAATCCCAGGTCACTCATGCCTTTCTTGAAGCACCCGGTATTGTCCCAGAGCTGCCGCAGGTGCTGCGGCTCATCCTGTATCATTATAATAGCTTCCATGGTCGCAGCAGCCACTGCCGGGGGATGGGCTGTGGTAAAAATGAAACTTCGAGCTGTGTGGATCAGATAGTCCCTGAGATCCTTATTCCCGGCGATATAGCCTCCCAGGCATCCGAAGGCTTTGCTGAGAGTACCCATATCGATATCCACTCTTCCCTCCAGCCCGAAATGGTCAACGATGCCACTCCCGTCCTTTCCAAGTACCCCGTCGCCGTGCGCATCATCTACCATTACCATAGCATCATATTCCTCTGCAAGTTCAACTATCTGATCAAGAGGTGCGATATCCCCGTCCATGCTGAAAACCCCATCAGTGACAATTAGTCGTCTTCTTGCGTCTTTTGTCTCCACAAGCGCTTTTTTCAGGCCAGCCATGTCCAGATGTGGATACACTATGCGCTTTGATTTGGTAAGCCTCACCCCATCGATAATGCTCCCGTGATTCAACTCATCGCTGATAATGGCATCCTCTTCACCCATCAAAGCCTGGATAGTTCCCCTGTTCGCAGCGATACCTGCGACGAACACAAGAGAAGATTCGGTATGTTTGTACTCAGCAAGCATCTCCTCAAGCTGGATATGTATCTCCATTGTGCCTGCTATCTGCCGCACTGCCCCGGTTCCGAATCCCCATGTATCTATGGCTTTTTTCGCTGCTTCCCGCAGACGTGGATGGTTCGCAAAGCCAAGGTAATTATTGGTACACATTATGATAACATCTTTTCCATTCAGCACCACACGGTTCTTCTGTTCTGTGCCAAGCACAGGAAGCTCTGAATACAGGTTCCTGTCCTTCAGGTCCTGCAACAAATCTTTTAAAAAATGCATTCTATTTGTCATTATTTTTCGCCCCATTCATTATGTATCCCTGACAAACTATATATATTGTGCAACAGGACAATTATAATAGTTTTTATGGGGAATTATGAAGGCGATAAGAAAGATAAAGGAAGGACCGGGGCTGGAAATTGTTGATATCTCTGTTCCCGGGCCAGAAGATCATGAAGTGCTGGTGAAGGTAAAAGCATGTTCCATGTGCGGTACCGACGTCCATATCTACAACTGGGAACACCCCTGGTCAGGAGGGAGGATCAAACCTCCAAGGACTATCGGTCATGAAGTCTGCGGCGAAGTTGTAGAGATCGGAGATGATGTCACTCTTGTGCAGGAAGGTGACCTCGTATCTGCTGAGTCGCATATCTTTGACGGCAAATGTATGCAGTGCAGGATGGGAAATATGCATATCTGTGAAAATCTAAAGTTCTTCGGAGTGGATGTGGATGGATTCTTTGCCGAGTATGCGGTCATCCCGGAAACAAATGTCTGGAAAAATCCTCCCGACATGCCATTTGAGATAGCTACACTTCAAGAATCAATCGGGAATAGTGTGTACACGGTTTTCAGTAACGATGTGACCGCAAAGACCGTGGCGGTTTTCGGGGGAGGTCCGACCGCTCTTTTTGCCATAGGCATCTTAAGGGCGGCAGGAGCAACCTGTATTATCTCTGTGGCTGGCTCAGGTCTGCATCTTGATATCGCACAAAAGATGGGCGCAGATGTTATTATCAACAGGCATGAGAATGACCCTGTAAAAGAGATACTTGCTCTAACTGGCGGTAAAGGAGCTGATGTTTTCCTTGAGATGTCGGGAAGCGGAAGCGCTCTCAACCAGGGTCTCAAGGCATTGCGACCAACGGGTCATGCTTCTATACTGGGATTGCCGACAAAAGATGTGAGTATCGACATGTCAAAAGATTTTGTAATGAAGGATATCACAGTGCGCGGTGTATATGGCAGGAAAATCTGGGATACATGGATAACTACATCCAGGCTTATTTCATCCGGGAAATTCGACCCATCTCCTGTGATAACGCACAGGATAAAACTGGATGAATTCGAAACAGGATTTGAGGCTATGAAGTCAGGTGAGTCGGGTAAAGTTGTGATGACGCCCTGAGTTCAACATCAGGATACAAATATTCCGGAGTCTTTATGACTTTCATCTCAGTGAGATCAAAGAGCCCGATGTCTGCCAGTTCAAGCGTGTTTCTTGAACTTCATCAAAGCTAAAAGTTGCCAAAGGTGAATATGAAGGCGCAGACCCCGAAGATAAGAACGAATACACTGCTGAAAAGGTTTTTTACGTTCCCCCTTCTTCGCGGTGGAATTGGTTGCAGGGAGGAGAAGTTAGACAAACAAAGCCTTGGCGAATTTGCACTGGCAGAGACGCTGTTCATGCAGTGGTTTGTGGAGGAAGCGGAGGAGGGGTGGGATTGTGTGAAATTAGGGGATATTGCAGACATAAACCCCACCTATCAACTTCAAAAAGGAGAACTCTCTTCATACCTTAAGATGAGCAACGTAAGTACTTCAACCTTTAATCCAGAAGGGTGGTATGAACGAGAATTCTCATCAGGCATGAAGTTTAAAAATGGAGATACACTTTTAGCAAGGATTACCCCCTGTTTCGAAAACGGAAAGACTTGCTACGTGACTTTTTTAGATGAAGAAGAAATCGGTTGGGGTTCGACAGAATACATCGTAATAAGGATGAAAAAACCTTTCAATCCATTTATCTCATATATTATAGCAAAGGACAAAGATTTTAGAGATTTTGCCATTAGCTGCATGTCCGGTTCAAGTGGAAGACAAAGAGCCCAAGCTGATGTAATCAAAGAATATGATATAACAATACCACCATTAGCAATCATAGGTAACTATTCAGACCCCT
>JBGOYM010000182.1:0-4342 GCA_041479675.1 Candidatus Methanoperedens sp. | reverse complement strand
TGTTTCAGCGTCCACCATGCTGCTTCGATGTACTCATCGCGAAGCGTCATGTACGGCTCTTCCCAGTTGAGCCAGACGCCCAGGTTCCTGAACTGGACAGTCATCTCATCCCTGTGAGAGAGCGCGAATTCCTTGCATTTAGCCACGAAGTTTCCTACTCCGTATGTTTCGATATCCTTTTTCGATTTGAACCCCAGTACTCCTTCCACTTTTACCTCGATGGGGAGACCGTGCATATCCCATCCGGCGCGTTCAAGTATGTGATACCCGCTCATGGAGCGGTAGCGCAGTACGGAATCCTTGATTATTTTATTCCAGGCAGTCCCAAGATGTATCCTGCCTGTTGTGTATGGAGGACCGTCCACAAAAAAGAACTTTTTGCCATTCTTCCTGAGTTCTCTGACACGTGAATAAGCGTGTATTTCATCCCAGAATTTTTGGATATTCTGTTCAACTACTTTTGCATCATACTGCGAAGCCTCTTTTAACATATAAATAATCTCCAGAGAATCGAGGGTAGTAATGCGATAAAGCAATTAAAACTTATGGTTTGGAAAGGAACGGAAAAAATAAAAAAAGAGATATAAGTTCCGGCTATTACCGGAACTACTGGTTCATGAAAAAGAAATAATACAAGAGACCCAGCAATATCAGGATTATCAGAATGATCCAAATTGTGTTGCTGCCTTTTTCCTTTTCTTTTGGCGGCTCGACCTTTGTGACAGGTTTCGGCTTGGGCGTTTCTACCTTCGTCGGTATCGGTTCAGGTTTCGGCTTTACCGGCTCTGCCACTGACTCGGGCTTTTCAACAGGTGCCTTCATTTTCGATAGCATCTGCTCTCCTGACAGGAACGGACTCTCCACACCTGTCAGTACCGCCATTACACGTACCATGCCGGTCATGTTATTATCCACTTTAGCGCCCCAGATTATCCTCTTTGTGTTGGGGACCTTGTCCATTATCAGTTCGCCTGCGACCGCGACTTCCTCCAGCGTCAGGTCTTCGCCACCAACGATGTGGATTAGTACGCCGTAGCTTGCCGATATGTCCCTGACATCAAGCAGTGGGGTGCTGATAGCTTGTGCGACTGCTTTACCTACTCTGTCCTCGCCGTCCCCTTCGCCTATGCCGATGGACGATACGCCGCCTCGTTCCATGACAGCGCGAAGGTCAGCATAGTCAAGGTTGACAAGGCTTGGCTGTGTTATTGTGTCTGTGAGGTTCTTGACAAATGCTCCAACAAGCGCATTTGCTACGTTAAGAGCTTCCTTTAATGGAAGGTTGCCTGCTACCTCTCTCAATTTGGAGTTATCGATTATAACTACTGAGTCGCATGTCTGGGCGAGCAGGTTTATTGCCTCTCTTGACTTCTCCCTTCTTGACATTTCGATGGTGAACGGAATGGTAACACATCCGATGGTAAGAGCGCCCATCTCTCGCGTGATTTCCGCGACTACCGGCATGGCGCCCGTTCCTGTTCCTCCACCCAGCCCTGCTACCAGGAATACAAGGTTCGCTCCATCAAGTTCAGCCTTCAGTTCATTTATGTTCTCCCGGGTCGCCTGCGCTCCCATTTCTGGGTAGCCACCGCATCCATGCCCGTGACATAACTTTTCTCCAAGCAGGATTAATTTATCTGCTTTCTGGATATAAAGATGATTGACATCAGTGTTTGCTGCGATTATCCTTCCGCCAGCCACTCCCTTCTCTGCGATCCATGTCGTAATATTACAACCAGCACCACCGAGCCCGACTACAGCGACAGATGGTTTTGCTGTCTTTGCAAATTCCTTTAAGTCTGTGACCATTTTTAATAGCCTCCTTTAGAACTATAACTATCTAATTTAATAGCGTTTTAACTATATAAGTTTTTTCGAGTGCAATCACTCACATTCCAAATTTTCTCATCATTTTTTGTATATTAAATTTCCCTCCCTTCATTCCTTTAATAGTTTTTTGCATCATTTTATGGTATTTCAGAAGCTCGCGGACCTCATCATATTTCGTGCCTGAACCGCGTGCTATCCGTGTGATCCTTGAGCTGTTAATGTGTTTCGGGTCATCCAGTTCTCTCTCGTTCATGGAATCCATGATGAATTTGTACTTTTTCAGCTTTTCCTGAGTTACGCTGTACATATCATCAGAGACGTTCATCCCGAGTTTACCCATCGGCAGCATCTGCATTACCTGCTTCAGGGGCCCCATCTTGTTCATGGCTTCCATCTGCTTGTACATATCCTTGAGAGTGAACTTGCCGCTTAGTATCGCCTTCATATCAAGATCGTCGCCTTTGAGTGTTTCTTCTGCCTTCTCAAGAAGAGATTTGATATCGCCCATACCAAGCAGTCGGGATATGAACCTATCTGCTTCGAATTTTTCAAGGTCGTCAGCGGTTTCACCAGTTCCAATAAAAGCGATCGCTGTGTCTGTATCCGAAACGGCGGAAAGTGCACCCCCGCCTTTTGCTGTCCCGTCAAGTTTGGTAATTACAACACCTGTTATCCCGATCGAGGCGTTAAAAGCCTTTGCCTGCTCACTGGCAAGCTGACCCATCGCAGCGTCAAGTACGAGCAGCTTTTGCTGTGGATGAGCAATTTTGTGTATGTCCTCCATCTCTTTGATGAGGTCTTTCTCAAGGGCATGCCGGCCTGCAGTATCTATTATCTTCACATCGAATTTCTCTATGGCTTTGAGCCCGCGTTGCACGATGGCGGAGGCGTCTTTTACGTCCTTTTCACCATAGAAGAAAATCCCCATCCTGTCGCAGTGAGTCTTAAGCTGTTCGTATGCTCCGTGCCTGAACGTATCTGCGCAGATGACTGCGGCTTTGAGCCCTTTTCGCTGGAAATACCGCGCCAGTTTTGCTGTCGTGGTGGTCTTACCGCCACCCTGGAGACCAACCATCATGATAGTCTGGGAGGTGAGATTCACGTTCGCAGATTTTCCAAGGATGTTTATTAGTTCCTGGTAAACGATACGAATAACATGTTCCCTGGGGTTCATGCCCGAAGGTGGCTCTTCCTTTAGTGAGCGCTGTTTTATCTTCTGGGATAAGGTCATCACCAGTTTGACGTTCACATCTGCCTGCAGGAGTGCGCGCTGGATGTCTTTAACTACTTCATCTACTATCCGCTCATCTACCCTGCCAGCTCCTACGAGCTTCTTGAGTGCGTCCTGAAGCGAACCGCCCAGTTTGTCAAGTACCATATAGTCTTCCTGTTTTCTGATTAATGCTTCTGCTGTTAATTAAAGTTTATGGAATTTTTCTGCATGCGGAACTAATCAGGATCATAACTGACGTTGATGCAGAGATCGATGCCGCTTTATACAGAAGGTACACGACGCCGTTCGCTGACAGGTCACAGTTAATACAGAAAATCAGCAAGTTCAAGAGCACGGCGCAGGCGATGCGGGATATACAGCGTGGTTCAAACGGCACGCTCATAAAGCCGGAAGTGATGAACTACTACGAGAAGAAGGGGGAAGCGCTGCTGGAAGACCTGAGAACCGGGCGGCTTGAAATTGCGGGAAGCCGGAGATTGCAGATGCCGTAAAGAATACATTCGTTTACAGCGACGACCCGGGTTCGAGCCATAACTGTGCAATCGAGGCAACATGGAATGATGCTTATGACTGAGGTTATTAAAACGGGGTCAAGGGGTGAGCAATACCCTACCCTTCAAGGGTAGGGGATGCACGAACCCCTTGAAAGAGCACTATAGAAAACAGAACAATCTTCAGCCACTGCACTCGAAATATAATCATCATGTTTTTCTATTAGCTCGATAAAAGGAAAACCTGGCGGTATTAAAATCCGCCAGGAAACGTGATGAAATGAAAGAACTAACCAGTTTTAGCCATGGCTACGGACAATTAATGGGTCATATTGTCCTTGTACCATATAGGAGAAAGAAGATATTTAAACGTGACGACATAAAGTTTTGTGCTGAGAATATTTTGAGAGCCATTGCGAAAAAATACAAGTTTGAGATAATCGAAATGCAAGTAATGGAAGACCATGTGCATCTCTTTTTATCAATGAAACCAACTCAGAACATATCTACTGTGGTTCAATGTTTGAAAGGAATCTCGTCAAAACATCTCAGAGAAATGTACCCAGAACTAAAAACATATGGCGACAAACTATGGTCAGCCGGTAAATTCTTCAGATCAGTAGGATCAGTTACTGCAGAGACTGTTGAATATTACATCAAGGAATCACAAGGAAAACAAAAAGAATTTACCATTGAGCCAAAAACGGGAAAAAGGAAACAAAATCCCCAATTAACATTGAGTCGTTTTATAGCTTAAGAACGGGATAGGATACCCCACCCTTTAGGG
>JBGOYM010000181.1:0-4350 GCA_041479675.1 Candidatus Methanoperedens sp. | reverse complement strand
CTGTTATCTGAGCTATTGTATGCAGCACAGTGGTACCTGCTTATAGTATTTCTCGGGATAATTTCACTGCCATTGACGATATCAATATGCAGCAGCCTTCCAGACCGCGGATATTCGGTCTCGAAGATCCTGGGGATACTGCTTCTCGCGTACGTTTCATGGATCCTGTCGTATGCTCTGGGTTACAGCAGGAACGAGATAATGCTTTCTTTATTGCTTATATGCGTTTTTTCTGCCATTATCTATGCAAAGAAAAAACCCGGCATTGATAGGAAGTTGCTGCTCAGGAACGAGGTGATGTTCGGCGCTATGTTCGTGCTATTCCTCATAATAAGAGCCTACAATCCAGAGATACACGATGGGGAGAAGGTCTTTGACTTCATGCTCCTCAATTCTATCCTGAAAAGCGCAAGTCTTCCCCCGCACGATTCGTGGCTTTCAGGGTACAAAATAAACATGTATTATTATTTTGGCGCATTTACCATCGCTACCCTCACAAAACTCGCCTGGATCCCGGCAAATATAACATATAATCTGGGAATGGCACTTTTGCCAGCACTTGCGGCAGTTGCTGCATTCGGTCTGGGTTATAATCTTACCACGGACAAGAAAGGAGGGATTGCAGCACTATTCCTGCTGGTGTTTGCCGGAAACCTGTACCCTGCTGGAGTAATATCCGCCCATGCGCTGAACATGACCACAAGCCCATTTGGGACCGTACCACCCATAATGGATTACTGGGGACCGACGCGAATAATCCCAAATACAGTCAATGAATTCCCGTATTTCAGCTTCATATTCGGTGACCTGCATGCACATGTCATCGCCATACCATTCGTACTGCTTGCTATTACATTTATTCTGAATGTTTATCTCTCAAAGAAACTCTCAAAAATTTCCCTCCTGTTAATTAGCCTTGCCCTTGGCTCTCTTTTCGTGTTCAATGCCTGGGATTATGCCACATATGCAGCGCTTTTTATCATTGTGATATTGATCCAGCCATGGAAGCTCGAAGGAAACATATCAACAGAAATATCCAGAGAGTTATTAAAACGGCTGGGCATTGTTATTGCAGTGATCATCCTTGGATTCCTTATGTTCACCTTTTTCTTTATGGATTTTCATTCTTCAGGGATACAGGGGATAAAACCAGTCATTACCAGGTCTGCTCTTATCAATTTCCTGGCAATTTACGACCTGTTCTTATTCCTGATAATCTCATTCATGTTGTTACACATACCTGAATTCAGGCATAAAAAATGGATACTGGTTGCCCTGGCGGCATCTGGAGTTGTATTATATTTCGTTAAGGATTTCCAGACCCTTGCTGTGTTTGTTCCCCTGGCTTTTTTAACATGCATTGGGATTTACTTTTTTTATAAAAATAACGATATGAACAGGTTATTCATATCAGTCATGATAGCCATAGGGCTTGCCATCCTGGTATTTTGCGAGCTGTTCTATTTTGACGACCTCTTTTCCGGTGAAAATGAAAGGTTTAACACGGTATTTAAATTTTATAATCAAGTGTGGCTTCTCTTTAGCATAGCTTCTGCCTGTGCTTTGCATGACCTTGTCAAAAAAAAGTACAGGATGAAAAAGGCTATGCTTGTAATTTTTTCGCTCCTGATTGTGCTCAATTCCCTGTACCTGTATACTGGGACATTCGCAAGAACTGAAGGCTTCAACCGCAGTGTCAGTCTGGATGGGATCGATTTTTTGAAAAAGACGAGCTACGGCGATTATGACGCTATATTCTGGGTAGACAAGAACCTCAACGGGACTACTGTGATCCTGGAGGCGCCGGGTGCTAGCTACGAGGATACGTCAAGGATTTCGTCGTATACAGGTATCCAGACCGTTGCAGGCTGGGCTGGTCATGAGTTCGTGCTGAGAAATAGCTGGGGAGATGTAGCGGCTCGCATCAGGGACGTTGATGCGATATATGATACAGAGGATTATAACGAAGCTATCGGACTTCTGCGGAAATACAATGTGTCCTATGTGTATGTTGGGAACGTGGAACTGAGGAAATATAAACAGAGGGGCTTACAAAAATTTGAGAATATCTCTTGTTTCGAAAGAACTTACAGGGGCGTTTATGAGATGTATCGAGTATTGCCATGATCAAACCGTTAAAGCTTTTTACTTTCAGGTAGTGCATCAGGCAGAATGAAAGAAAGGTACAACCCGCATGAAATAGAAAAAAAGTGGCAGAGCAGATGGGCAGAATCAAAGATCTTCCAGCCAGAACCTGACAGCAGGGAAAAATTTTTTATAACTATCCCTTACCCATATCTCAACGGCAACCTTCACGCAGGCCATACCCGCACTTTCACCATCGGGGACGTAGTAGCACGTTATAAAAGGATGCTGGGTTACAATGTTCTTTTCCCTATGGGTTTTCATGCCACGGGAACGCCGATCGTAGGGCTTGCAGAGCAGATACAGAAAAAAGACCCGGAAACTATCAGAGTGTATAACAAGCTTCATGAGATACCGCTTGATATTCTGGAAACGATACAGACACCTGAACATATAGTGGAATACTTTAGCAGGGAGGCAGAAGCCGCCATGAAGATAATTGGTTTTTCCATTGACTGGCGGCGCAGTTTCACCACTACTGACCCACACTACAAGAAGTTCATCACATGGCAGTTCAATCTTCTCCACAGCAAAAATAAGGTCGTAAAAGGAGCGCATCCGGTAAGGTGGTGCCCGAATGACGAGAACCCGGTTGAAGACCATGACATCTTACGGGGCGAAGACGCAACAATAATCGATTACACCCTCATCAAGTTCAAGCTCAATGATGACATACTTCCCTGCGCAACCCTGCGCCCTGAGACCGTTTTTGGCGTCACGAACCTGTGGGTGAACCCGAAAATAGTTCATGTCAGGGTTAAAGTGAACGGCGAATCATGGATAGTCAGCAGGGAAGCCTACGGGAAGCTTCGGTTCACGGATAAAAAAGTGGAGCTGATAGCTGAGGTGAAAGGAGATGAACTGATTGGCAAAAAAGTAACCAATCCTGTCACGGGTTCTTCAGTGCTGATATTACCTGCATCTTTCGTGAGCCCGGATAACGGCAGCGGCATCGTCATGAGCGTTCCCGCACATGCGCCGTATGATTACCTTGCTCTTTGCGACTTAAAAGGCGCAGACCTGACTAAATACGGTATCAACGAAGATGTCTCGTCCATACCTCTCATATCACTTATCAAAGTTCCGGAATATGGGAAATATCCTGCTGTGGATGCAGTGAAGGAACTTAAAGTGAAAGACCAGAACGACCCGAAAGCTGAAGAAGCCACTAAACTTGTGTACAGGCGGGAGTTCCATGGCGGTTTACTAACAGAAACCACAGGAAAATATGCAGGCATGGCAGTGTCTAAAATAAAAGACGTTCTGACGCATGACCTCATCGAGAAAGGGGTTGCTGACGTATTCTATGAATTCAGCGAGTCGCCTGTCGTGTGCAGGTGCGGCGCAACATGTGTTATTAAGATGGTTGAGAACCAGTGGTTCCTGAACTATTCTGACCCTTCATGGAAAGAACAGGTTTATACCTGCCTTAAGAACATGAAGATCATCCCTCCTGAGATAAGGGTGGATTTTGAGAACAAGGTGGACTGGTTGAAAGACAAAGCCTGCGCACGGCGCAAAGGTCTTGGAACAAAGCTGCCCTGGGACAACGCGTGGATGATAGAGTCACTGGGCGACTCAACGATATACATGTGCTATTATATTATCGCGAAATACCTTGATAAATTCTCAGCCGAACAGTTAAGAGAAGAGTTCTTTAATTACTGCCTGCTGGGAGAAGGGACAGTGGATGAAGTTTCCGAGAAGACAGGGATAGATCCAGATGTCATAAGAAGTATCAGGTCGGATTTTGAGTACTGGTATCCGGTTGACCTTCGCACTTCGGGTAAAGACCTAATTCCCAACCATCTGCTGTTCTTCCTGTTTCACCATGTTGCGATATTCCCTGAAATGTACTGGCCGCGCGCCATTGCCATCAACGGTTTTGTATCGCTTGAAGGGCAGAAGATGAGCAAGTCAAAAGGACCCATTCTCACATTAAGATCTGCAGTTAAGGAGTACGGTGCAGATGTAACACGTCTGTATATCCTGAGCACTGCCGAGCATGTTCAGGACGCAGACTGGCGTAAAGCTGATGTGGAATCCACAAGGAAGCAGGTTGAAAGATTCTACAAGCTTGCATACGACATTATCAAATCAGAAGATACAGGTGAAATAAAACTCATCGATAAATGGATGCTGAGCAGATTACAGTACAGGATACTTGAATCTGCGGACGCGCTCAACAGGATGCAGACAAGAAGG
>JBGOYM010000180.1:0-4462 GCA_041479675.1 Candidatus Methanoperedens sp. | reverse complement strand
GGCATCAAGTGAAGAATTGGCACCTGAATTTGACAGGAATATCGGATAAAACCTTAGAAATGATCGGATTCAAAGGATTATTCAAAGAGACTGTAGAGGTCGATTTTAATATGTAGGGGGGAAAATCAAAACTGTTCAGGTCATGAAGGTATTGACGATAATTGCAACGATATTTATTCCCCTTACTTTCATAGCAGGTGTTTATGGGATGAATTTCGAATACATGCCTGAACTTAAGTGGCGCTGGGGTTATTCAGTTGTATGGTTTGTAATGCTGATCATTGGTATTTCAATGCTGGTATATTTTAGAAAAAAGAAATGGCTATGAATTTTTGACCGCCGTTGACACCCAACGATGACGGCGCGCCCCGAAGCATGGGGAGCGACCCTGCGAACTGCGCAGCGCCGCAGCTTTTTTGTTTTCAAAGGTCTGAAGCTTCTCACATAATAACGATGCGCACGGATCCGTGAATAGCCGTCGAATCCGTGTAATCTGTGTTCTATTTCACTTGCAAAATTTTCTTAATGCCTTCAGGATCCCTTCATCCTTAGCCTTCTCTTCTAAATATCTAAAATCAAGCCGATCTCGATAATATCTAATCATAAACATTGCCTGGTCGCAATCTGTTTGAGACTTCCAGTGAACACATGCATTAATACGGTCAATTATTATATCTTCAATTCCAATGACGTAGACCTTCAGGTTCTCAATTCTCACCACAGTTACTTTATCCTTATCTCCTGCCAGGCGATTGTCTGGAACCTCTACGGAAAGTCCTATTTGTTCATTTATCCAATGCCTTCCGCTTGGTTTGAAATTGAATACGTTTACCAATATTTCACCGATTATTTTTCTGTTGCTTACAAGATCTATATCATGACTGGGATAAATTCCTTCAGTATAGAAATCAACGGCCGAGCCCCCCACAACAATGGGCTGCACACCACTTCTTTCAGCTTCTCGTGTCAACAGTCCCATGAAATACAGTTTTCTATCAACTAAGTTTTCTATCGATGATATTTTCTGTAATTCCGTAATTATAATCTTCTCTCCATTTCTCTATTTCCAATCCATCTAGTCTTTCCAACACTGATATTGCTTTCTATTTTTGATTTCATTATATCATAAAATCCGTTGGTTTCATCTTCATTCCTGGGTTTGCGTCTGATTGTTTTGCCGGCTACCGGACTTATTAATATACCATCTTTAGTCGGGATTATTTCCACCTTCCTGGGATAACCCATTTCTTGTAGAACGTCCTTTGGGATTATAATTCCCTGGCTGTTTCCTATTTTTGTGATATTTCTTATCATGTTATAACAATGTTATAACATTCATAGTATATAAGATTTAGGTTTGTTGAGACCGTTTCAATTCGCGTTGGTAGTTATCCTGAAAAAAGCCCCCTCACTCCGCCCTCAGCGCCTCTACAGGGTCAAGCCTTGCAGCCTTATTCGCTGGATATACCCCGGCAATGGTCGTGGTGAGCACCCCGAAGACCAGTCCTATCGCAAGCGATGTCCATTTGATAGCCATCGGGAAATCCCCAAGTGAGGATATCAGAATAGCTATCCCTGCGCCTATGGTCACGCCTATCAACCCGCTCACTAACCCCAGAAGCCCGTACCCATACAGGAATATCAGCATGCCTGCCGTTCTCAGTATTATCGTCTGCCCGCCGAGCTCCTGCGGCATAAGGAAATCCAGAAGATAAAAGATTGCGCCTATGATTATTAGATCAAAGATGCGCCGCGCCTGGGTTTTTTCAAGGGTGCGCAGTTGTTTTCCGAAAATCATTTTATCACCAATCATCCGTAGCCATTCTTCTTTCTTCTGCGAATATCCCATACCACGAGCAGGAAAACCACAAAGATGCATCCAAGCAGGAACAGCAGACCTGGATGCGCAGTAACCGTGTCGGCTATATTCCCGAACATATCCGGCACCCCCCTGCTGACAGCGCCGCTCTCATGCATTAAAGGCGTCGGCACAGGAGTCGATGTTGCGGCGGCTGCCGGTTGAACCCCGACTGTGGGTGTCTGGTTCATCTCCACGAGCTCGTTAGTGCCACCTTTAACAGATGTGTTTGCCACTTCAGGCGCAGCAGCAGGGCTTATCGTTGCGAGAGCATCTCTTGATTCACGATAACTCGCTTTTTCCACCATCCACGGCGGCGCGCCTGCTCTGAATAATAAGAACTCGATGAGGCTTGAAGCGAAAACCGCAGCCAGCACAACCCCCACATACTTCCTGAGAATATCGGTAATGGATTTCCTGTCTGTCTTTTCAGGCACAACTACGATGAGCTTCCTGACTGGCGCGTATATCTTGACTTCCCTGCCCTTCTCGCTGTATTTTATCTTTTCTACCCTGATGAGCCCCACGCTCTCCAGGTTCTCAAGATTGTAAACGATGGTAGTGAGAGGTGTCTGCAAGCGCTCTGCGATATCTGAGGCAGAGAGCGGCGCATCAGCCAGCAGTTCGATTATCTTCCGCGCGGTGTCGTTGGAGATGACCTGAGTTATCTTCTTGGATTCCTCGCCCAGAGGCAGTATGAGGAGCTTTTCGTCGCCCTGCGGCGCTTCATTTTCTGACATCACATTATTAATTGGTGAGGATGTTAAAAGAGATTGCGTAAGCTTCGAACTGGTTCGTAATCAAAGTCTGATATGTGAACGGCGAAACCCTTACATCTTTCTGCTGCCTTCTAAGCTCATCATGCCAGTTCATGAAAAGATGCTCTCGATACAGAACGCACTGAAAAAAAAAGGCCGCGCCCTTGTTGCATTTTCAGGCGGCGTGGACAGCTCAGTGCTTGCCGCGCTCGTTTACAGGGCGCTGGAAGAAAGAGCGCTCGCTGTCACAGCCGACGCCCCTACGCTGGCGCCGGGTGAGCTTGATAATGCTAAGAAGGTTGCATGGGAAATTGGTATAAAGCATATTGTAATTTTTTATGATGAACTCGATGAGCCCGGTTTTGCAAAGAACCCGGTTGACAGATGCTATTACTGCAAAAAGGGATTGATAAGGGAATTAAAAAAAATAGCTGAACAGAACGGTATAGATACCATTATCGAAGGAACGAATTACTCTGACCTGAAAGCGCACAGACCCGGTCACAGGGCTGTCACCGAGGAGGGTATATACAATCCTTACATCGAGTTTGGTGTGACGAAGGAGGAGATACGCGAAATGGCTCGCAAGCTGAAGCTCTCGGTTGCGGATAAGCCTTCGATGGCATGCCTTTCATCTCGTTTCCCATACGGGCAGGTGATAACTCATGAGGCGCTAAAACGGGTGGGCGAAGCTGAGGCGTATCTTCGAAAGATGGGGTTTGAAGTCGTGCGGGTGCGCGACCACGGAGGCATCGCGCGCATTGAGATAATGCCTGATGAGATGCTGCGGCTCCTGGAAATGCGGGATGCTGTCACTTCGAAGTTAATATATCTGGGGTTTGCCTATGTTACTCTGGATATCATAGGATTCAGGAGCGGGAGCATGGATGAGGTAATATTAAAGTCATAGGTAAGCTTTATCCATTTGTCATCGTTTAACAGAAAAACTGTAAGATAGAACACGGATTGCACGGACGACACGGATACGCACGGATTCGTGAAAATCCGTCTGATCCGTGTCATACGTGTTCGATTTATAACTAAACCTGTAAAAAATGAAAAATTAACACCGATTTTCGCAGACCGTTTAACCGCCATAATTAAATATATCTAAATCCAAACATATTTTAGTTTCATATTATTTAGCCAGGGAATCTCATAAGATTTCTTAAAAACAGGATTAGAAATCAGAATAGGTGCCTGGGCATTTTTTCGTAACTGAACAATGATCTCATTATCAACAATCTCAACATTTCCAGTAACATCAATAAATTTAGAGAAAATAGTTTGAGGTGTCGCATTTTCAAATTTATAAATATCCCTTGCAAACAATCTGTAACAGATATCAGCAACCATGGTCAACATAACATCCATAAAAATACGAATAACAATTGGAGAACTCAAAGTATTCAAACTAAAAAATTTTACAAGCTCTGCAATTTTATTCTCAATTCTCCATCTTCCGGCATAAAGTTCAACACAAGTTTCAACTGGAAAGTCAAAATTATTAGTAACAAGAAACGTTGGTTCTTCCCTGCCATGGTCTTTTATTATGATTTCCCTGACCGGGTGACCGTCTTTTTCAAGATGAATAACATGCTCAAATACTTTGAATTTATTGTATTTTCGTTTGGGTATATCTAATTTTATTTCATTCCAGCTATCAGCCGGTAGTGAAAAAGCATTCTCAACCAGTTTTGATCCTCGCCTTCTCAGAGTAAGGAATTTAATTTTTGGCTCACAAAATTTCTCCAATACTCGACAAAATGCAAGATCTCATCTGATTCCTCTCCTTTTTTTATATCTGCATTTATATAACTGGTCATTCTTGATTCTGCATCCTGGG
>JBGOYM010000179.1:0-4517 GCA_041479675.1 Candidatus Methanoperedens sp. | reverse complement strand
GACGTTTCGGTAATTATTTATCGTTTGTTGCGTATTCAAAGCTGAATGCGACCGACACTGGATGAATATTTTATGGAAATTGCAGGCATCGTGGCAAAGCGCTCAACCTGCCTGCGCAATCAGGTCGGAGCTGTGATAGTTAAGGAAAAGAGAATCCTTTCAACAGGTTATAACGGCGCACCGCGAAACCTTGAACACTGCCTCGATATCGGATGCATACGGCAGCAGAACAACATTGCTTCAGGGACAAGACATGAACTGTGCAGAGCCGTCCATGCTGAACAGAACGCCATAATCCAGGCTGCAATTCACGGCGTGAGCATAGAGAATGCAACAGTCTATTGTACTCACCAGCCATGCATATTGTGTGCAAAAATGCTAATAAATGCGAACGTAAAAAAAATCGTTTACGGGACATTGTATCCCGATAAAGAAGCCCTGAATTTTTTCGAGAAAGCCGGTGTTGAGGTCGAACAACTGACATTGAAAAATCCCTGAGGAACATGCTTGAGATCATAAACTTTTTTGGGACTATATTTATGGCAATGTGGTTGATGCTGCCTGCTTATATCGCTAATCCCATGGCAGTGGTTTTCGGGGGCGGTACTCCTGTGGATATGGAAATGAAATGGCATGACGGTCAGAGGATACTCGGGGGTGGGAAAACAATAAGAGGACTTGTCGGGGGTACAGCGTGCGGTATCGTCGCTGGTCTTTTTCAGATATATGCCGCATCAGTTTTCGATATTCCTATAGTCCCGACAATAACCGCCGTAATCACCCTCTCCTTTGGCGCTCTGCTCGGGGATATTGTAAAAAGTTTTTTTAAAAGGAGGATAGGTTTCGTGCGCGGGGCAGAACTTCCTATTATAGACCAGCTTGATTTCGTTGCAGGCGCGTGGATCCTTACATACATCTTTGACCCTGTGTGGTTTACCAAATACTTCATTTCATCGCCCTGGATAATCCTTACAGTCCTTGTTCTTACTCCAATACTCCATCGCTTAACCAACATTTTCGGATATAATGTAAAATTGAAAAAGGAGCCCTGGTAGATGAAAATCCTCGCAGACGCATTGAAAGAATGCGGAGCCATAAAATTTGGTGATTTCACGCTCGCATCAGGCAAGAAAAGCAGGTATTACGTCGATATCAAAAAAGCCAGCACAAATCCCGGTTTATTAAAATTGATAGCCTGCAGGGTTTCAGAAATAATGAAACTCCATTCCATCAATGCGGATTACATTGGCGGCGTTGCCCTTGGGGGTGTACCAATTGCGGTATCGGTCTCACTGGAGACTGGATTGCCCATTTTGATGATAAGAAAAGAGGTGAAAGATTACGGCACAAAAGGGCAGATAGTTGGAGATGTTATCCCCGGCAGTAAAGTTGTGCTTGTTGAGGATGTAACCACAACGGGCGGGTCTGTGATAAAAGCCATACAAGCATTGAGAGATGAAGGACTTATAATTCGTTACGTTATAACTGTAGTAGACCGCGAAGAAGGAGCCTCAGAAACTCTGGCATCTGCCGATGTTGAACTCATACCGCTTGTCCGGATGAGCGAACTATTAAAAAAATAAGAAAAAAAAATCAGATGATCGCTTTCAGCAGATCCTTGTCGCGAAGGAGACCAAGGAGGTTCCTTGAACTTGTTATTACAGGGATCTGGTCTAATCTCTTACGCCTCATTTTCTTGGCGCTTTCGCTGACCTGGGAACTCGAAACAGCGGTCTCGGGTTCGCCCTTGAACTTTATGATATCTTTTACGGGATAATTTGGCAACTTGATCTTGGAGACGCTGTAATAAAGGCTCATTGTATCGCGCATGGATTCCCATGTCCATGCATCGTCATCAGATCCAGAAGACATATTGGAAACCTCGGTGCGGTCCTCAATTATACTTGCACCAATGAGATCCTTATCTGAAGCCACACCCACAAGAGCCAGGTTCGAATCCAGTATGGGAACCGCCTTTACATCAGCCAGCTCCATGATAGCACCCACCACAGAAATTGGGGTTTCGCTCCAGACAGAGACCACATGGTTCACGAGATAATCGCTTATCGGAGTTGTGATATTCATTTTTGCCATTGCGCCTATTATATCCGCTATGGTTAAAATGCCCGAAAGCTTGTTATTCTCAACCACGGGAAGACGCCTGATATTATTTTCCAGGATCAAACGGGCTGCTTCAGCTATTGATTTACCAGGCGAGATGGTTACGGGATTCCGTGTCATTATTAACGCTATCTGCTCTTCTTCCCGATTCTTCAGTAGATCTGTCCGGGTAACGATCCCGAGCAGTTCCCCGTTTTTTACTATGGGGACTCCAGAGATATGCTTTGTTTTTAATATTTCAAGCACTTCATCCCTTGAGCCCGGCAATTCGGCGGAAGCAACCTCTCTTATCATCACATCATCAACAATGATGTTTTCTGGCGAATCAACCATTTTTTGTCTCCTTTTTTATTTTTTTCCGCGCACTACAAGTACAGGTATTTTTGAGGTGCGAACTACTTTTTCGGCAACGCTTCCAAGCAGGAATCTGTCAAGACCGCTTTTTCCAAGCGTACCCATTACGATAAGGTTTATGGAATTCTTTTCAGCATATTTTATTATTTCCTCTGCAGGATGCCCTTCGACTGTATTTCTTTCCACTTCCAGCCCTTCTGCTTTAGCTTTGTCTGCAACCTGTCTGGTGGCTTCATCTCCTTCCTGTTTCAGAAGCGCATACATGCTTTCCCATGCTGCATCCATGGGTATCGACGCAAACGCTGCCGTATCGATCACATATATGACATGCACTTTTGCCTCTGTGTTTTTTGCCAGCTCTAATCCATAATCTATCGAGTTTTTCGTATATTCTGACCCATCTGTTGCAATCAGTATTTTTTTATACAATTTGCTTGACATAATTTATCTCCTTTTCTTTAGATTATTCTTATAATGTCATCCGGTCTTGCACGTCTAACTAAACTACTTAATGGATCCCTTATTCCCTGCATATTGTTGGACTTTTTATTTAATACCATTAGTCTTGCTTTTTTCCCCGTTTTTATGGAGCCCAGTTCGCTATCTATTCCTGATACTTTTGCTCCATTTAGTGTGCACAACTTAAATACTTGTCTGTCATCGTTAATAGCCGTCTTGGCGAGAAATTCCATTTCAGAAAACATATTAACTGAATTAAGCATCACGTTGTCCGTGCCTGCTGCGACAACTAAGCCTTCATCCAGCATTTTTTTTATAGGCGGTAGCCCCGACCCTGTAATGAAATTCGAACGCAGGCAGACCACGACAGGGATACACGCTTCTTTGATCAATTTTATCTCTTTTTTTTCCACGTGGGTCAGATGTATCAAAAGATCGGGTTCAAGCCAGATAGCAGGCAGGATGTCAGACGGATCTCTCTCTCCAGCGTGGATGGCAAACTTTTTTCCTTTTCCTTTTGTGTGCCTGACAATCTCCTGAATCACATCGATTTCAAGGTCGCTGGTGCTGCTAAGGCCAGTCCCGTCACAGGAATCAAGATAACTCATATCGTTATCCATGGGTCTTCCAAAGCTCTTTGCTTCGATTTGAGATCCGGATAAAGCATCGTTCAGCGCCTTAACACCAGCCGATCCACCCTCGCGAAAATCCATAAAGGCGCAGGTGCCTGTTCTTATCATGTCCTGGATCGTAGCCTTCATGGAGGCAACGAGGTCGCCCGTGGATGTCTGCGCAAGGATCCTGTGCTTCAGCCCGTCAGGAGGCTGGACAAGTTCAGCCAGGGGAAGATAAGGGGGATCTTTTATCACGGAGTCGCCAATATGGGTGTGTGCATTTACGAAGCATGGGGCTATGATAGTATCCGAATTGATCTTTTTCTCTTCTATCTCTTTTATTATGCCGTCCTCTATGGTAATGATGCCATCCACATGCTCGAAGTCGTCGCCATAGATTATGGTGCCCTGCAGGGTCTGTTCCATGTAGTTTTAACGTCTTTTATGCTATTTGCTCTTTTCGTTCTAAGTGTTAAGTGAATTCCGAAGTAGTTATGGGAGTGGAAAAATATAAAACCGCAGATAAACGCAGATGAACGCAGATTTAATGCTTTGTCTGAAGAAATCACAGGCGCCACACATTTATCACTCTTTAAATATTAATCCCCGGAGCCGATATGCCCCCAGGCAACCGCTTCACATCAAAATTATTTATAATCTTCATGTCATCGGAGTTCTTTATTTTTAGCATCTGTAACTGGGTCAAAAAATTTCTCATTGGAAAGATATGCGGTGTCCCCATTCACATCTCTTATTTCTATATTTCCACGAGAATCAAACTTGCGCTTTAGGATTTTATCTACGCACCTGTTTTCAGTATTTCTGGAGTTGTACTGATCCCCCCTTCCATCCACATCCATTCCCCCCAATATCACACCCCAACATCCATCTCCTCATCCGCTCTCACCTCAGCCCTCTCATGCTTCTCCCCATACCCCCCCTGCGCCGCCCACAGCGCAGGTGCATCCT
>JBGOYM010000178.1:0-4534 GCA_041479675.1 Candidatus Methanoperedens sp. | reverse complement strand
TATAGAACCCAAGATAATAGCATCATGTTTTACTACATCAAGGAATCTCAAGGAATACAAAAAGCATCTACCTTTCTGTCAAAATCAGGTAACAGGAAACAAAATCCGCACACAACATGGAGTCGTTTTATATCTTAAAACGATAGAGGATACCCCACCCTTCAGGGTGGGGAGCCTCATTCAACAGGAAAAATTAAAACTAATAGAGCAACAACAGAGGATCCCTACATAGAATTCTTAAAAAACAAATTGAAACAAGCGGAACAAAAACATGAACAGAGGACTCTTTATGCGTTTTTTCTATAGGAATCCGATGCAACGGGATGCCGCCGGCCTTTAGGCGGCGGTAATTCACTTTTAACAGTACTTTCTTGCGTTTTTATCTCTGGTTTGTTGGCTCTATAAAAATCCCACGCATCTTTTACCTTGCCGCTATCAGTAACGCATACACCATATTCATTGCCCTGCATATCTGTTCTAATCTCGTACAAATTTCCTTGCTCCACACAGAAATTAGCAGCAGGATTTGAAATTGCAACAACGTTTGTACATAGAAAGAGCAATCCAAAGATTGCCAGCAATGCTATTTTTATTTTGTGCTTCAAGGTGTACACTCTCCTCTAAAATATGCCCATTCTTCACATTCCCTTCCGTCAGGGAAAATGCAATACCCTGTTTGGGAACCATCAGGATTTGTCCGAATGGTAATATTATATCCTTGTTCAATACAATACTTAGAAGCGGGATTAGATAATTGTGGTGTAGAGCTTACAGTAGGCGCCGGAGGCACTACTGTTTGTTTAGGCATAGGAGGCGTTTCATTAGTTACCTTCTCACCTGGCGATTGAGATATACATCCGACCACTGCCGCAGCCGCGATGATCGCAACAATCAATAGAATTCTGGCTGGCTGAATGATGCTACCATCAATAGGACTTCCGTTCTGTCTATCCCTCATACTTTGCTCCTCTCGCCATTCTGCCTTCCGCCGGCAATAAACCAGCTTTGTCAATTCCACCCCTTTTTTCATACTTTATTTGTAACTGTAATGTGACATTAAGCTTTCGAAAAGGAATAAGCCCTTACGGTGAATTGTAGCTTTGTATTCTCTCTATTTCCCGTGTTATACTTTTCTGGAAAGCATCGAATTTTATGTATCAAAAGGGTTATAAGAGCCGACCACATTAAAAACTCAAAATTCATAATCAAGTGAGGATATTTATGAGCGAAAAAATAGGAATACTTGCACTCGGGCACGGCAGCAGGCATCCGCATAATAAAGATGTTGTCAGTGGAGTGGCCGACCTGATAGCTAAAAAATACAAGAACGTAGTTGTTCGCATCGGATTTATGAACATGAACACACCTACCATGAAGGAAGGTCTTGAGGCTTTCAAAGGCACAGGCGTTTCGACTATAGTCGCAGTTCCAATCTTCTTGGCGCACGGAGTGCATACGATGGAAGATATACCCCGGATACTTGGCATCAGCCGCGACTCCAGAAAGACAAACATAAAGCTTGACGAAAAGAACGTGACGCTTGTCTATTCCGAACCGCTGGGGATTGACGAACTGGTGGCTGAACTGGCATTCAAGAGGGCGCAGGAAGCCCTGGCATCCAACTGATGCTCAGGAACTCCAGGGCTGCCGTACTTGACCTGACCCACGGCGGCGCTGTAATTGCCAGAAAACTGACTAAGATTGCCGCGTCCGTTACCGGGGTCGATGTTTATAAGACGTTGAGCCATGAAGAGCTTGAGGCTCTGGAACATGAGGGCATCAGGATATCGCAGATGCCGCTTAAAGCCTCTGATTTTGATATCCTTATTACGCCTGTCCACCTCGACCCCGGTTATCCAATGCTCGCAGAGGCAGAGAACGAGAATATCCCGGTAGTGTCGCATCATGCAACTGTTGGAGAGATATTAAGCAGCGCTCTGGAGGGCAGTACAGTAATTGAAATAACTGGTACCAGGGCAAAGACAAGCACTTCTATTCTTCTTGGAGAGATACTGTCCAAAAAGAAAAAAGTGATATCCCATACAAGCAGGGGACTTGAGGACTGGAGCGCCAGACGGATTATTAAGAACGGGTTGAGCATCACCCCTGCCAGTATACTGCGCGCGGTGGACGCGGTGGAGGAAGCAGGGATAGAGCCCGATGTATTCATATTTGAAATATCACTCGGTGGCACTGGCAGCGCGGATATCGGTGTAATAACAACGATAGCAGAAGATTATAAGATAGCAAATAACACCAGGCTTGCTAGCGAAGCCAAGCGCAGGATGATACTTGATGCAAAGCCGGGGAGCACTCTTGTTATCAACTACGATACCCTGAGGTTCTTCAGGGCGTGCAGGAGAGATGTCGGTATCATTTCTTTCTCAGATTCTGTGAACGCTGCAGCCAATGTGTATTATGAGAACATAGGCAGCGATGGAGGAACGATCGTCTATTATATTGACGGACGAAAAGGAAAAATAACCCTTCGCGAAACCCAGGATTATGACCTGACCTCGTATAAAACTGCGTTCGTATGCGCAGCCGCGGTCGCGCTGGCTATGAATATCGAACCCGATGAGATCGAGCGCTCGCTGTGGGAATTTAAAGGCGCGCAGGGGCGGATGAGAAAGACATCGATTGCAGGGAGGACGCTCATCGACAATTCCAACTCTGGCTTGACCATCAAGAGCGCCGAAAATGCGCTTGAGTATGCGAAAACCGTAGAGGGGCAGGTTGTGATGGTGCTGGGAGAAGAGGCAAAAGAAGTATGCGAAGGGCTTGACCCTGCGAGTGTCGGGCGGTTCATTGATAAATGCGTTGATGAACTTCATGCCCTTGTCCTTGTGGGGGAAAGGATGAAGCCTTTTGTTCGGAAAAATATTAATAAGATATATCATGCTGGGAATCTATCTGAAGGTATTGAACTTGCAGAGCAACTGACACGTGAAAAGGATATTATCTTATCCTGCGTGAAGTGCTTCAGATGATTATGGAAAGACTGGATAGACCTATCAGGCATGCGAAGATAACAAGGGATATGACAGTTAGCCAGCTTGTGAGTTCCCTTTCGGGCGCGGCTTTCGGAGCCGGGAGGCTGTGCGAGGCTGTGGATATATACAGGGATATGGTCAGCGACAGGGAATGCACTAAGTTCTTCGGGCTTGCGGGTGCCATGGTGCCTGCGGGGATGAGGCAGATCGTTAGCGATATGATAAGGGATGAGGAAATCAATATCCTTGTCAGTACGGGAGCGAATCTTGTTCACGACATCATTGAATCGATCGGGCTTCACCATTACAAGGGGACTGATACGGCTGATGACGTGGAGCTAAAGCACAGCTCAATTAACCGCATCTACGATGTGTTCCTGCCAGAGGAACATTTCGCAGGGCTTGATGAGAAGCTCCAGCCAATTTTCAGGGAGCTTCCGGATAAACTATCGATAAGTGAGTTCCTCTCGCACATCGGGGGGAAACTGGATGACGACAATTCCATACTTAAAAGCGCGTACGACATGGGCATACCGGTCTACTGCCCTGCGATACAGGATTCCATAATAGGCTTGCAGGCATGGCTTTACAGGCAGACGAATCCACTCAACGTGGATGTCTTTGCAGATATGAAAGGACTGATCGACAGATGCTATGAAGCAAAGCGCTCCGGAGTATTCATAGTCGGCGGGGGCGTGCCCAAGAACTTTATCCTCCAGTCCATGCTCGTTACTCCAAAATCATTCGATTACGCGATACAGCTTACAATGGACAGACCTGAGACGGGCGGTCTCTCAGGAGCGACACTTGACGAGGCGCGCTCATGGGGGAAGGTCGGGGAAAATGCGCGTTCTGTGACTGTGTATTCTGATGCGACCATCACGCTGCCCATTATCGTGGCTGCTGCAAAGGGCAGGAGGTAGGCTATGCGAAAGAAGACAAGGCTGATCGCTGCTCTGGACGTAACAGATAAAACCCAGGCGCTCTCGATATCAAAAGAGATTGAATATTTTGTGGATGCTATCAAAGTTGGATACCCTCTTGTGCTCAAATCAGGACTGGGGATAATCGGCATGATCACTGAATTCGCGGAAGTTATAGCTGACTTCAAGGTGGCTGACATCCCGAACACGGACAGGCTTATATGCGAAGAGGCATTCGAAGCAGGAGCTAGCGCGGTCATCGTTCACGGGTTCACTGGACGTGACAGTCTTATGGAATGCGTGAACACAGGAAGGGAGCATCGCGGGGATATCTATGTTGTTACAGAAATGAGCCACCCTGGAGCACTTGAATTCTTGCAGCCTGCAGCATATGAGCTTGCACATCTCGCAGTGGAATGCGGGGCAACAGGTGTGGTGGCGCCAGCAACGCGTCCCGAACGATTAAGGGAGATACGCAGAATTGTTGGGAACATGTCAATAATCTCTCCTGGCGTGGGAGCGCAGGGAGGAAGCGCAGCCGAATCCATAAGGGCGGGAGCAGATTATGTTATAGTGGGACGCAGCATTTATAATTCAAAAGCTCCGGGAATGCAAGCT